>CAMPIU010000075.1 GCA_946886545.1 uncultured Flavobacteriales bacterium
ATATAGACCTGGGCTCATATTACTTTTTTTACTTCCCTTTGCTGCTGTTGCACAAACAGGAGGAATTCATGCATTCCAGAATTTAAACTCTCAGTATAACGCAAGAACCATGGGACTTGGAGGCGATGCAATTACGTTTTACGATAACGACTTAAACTTAGGACTGAATAATCCTGCCGTGTTAAATTACCAAATGCATAAGCGCTTCGGGTTTAATCAATCCATTATGGCAAGCGGTGTCAATACCGGTGCATTAACTTACGCACGAAAAATAAGAAGCACCATGGGAATGGTTCATTTCCGTTACACATCCTATGGAAAAATGCAACGCACGGATATTGACGGAACGAATTTAGGAACCTTTTCACCCGGCGACTTCATTTTAGGAGCCAGTGCTCAGCATGTATTTAACGAACGGATGTCGGCCGGCGCAACAGTAAATATATTGTATTCTCAACTGGATTCATATACTGCTTTCGGGACAAGTATAGACATCGGAGGACTTTACAGAGACACCACTAGAAACCTGAATATCGTAGGGGTAATCAAAAACCTGGGGATACAATGGAAGGGGTATACCGATACAAAGAATCCCTTGCCTCTGGAAGTTCAGTTAGGAATTTCCCATAAATTGAGACATGCACCTTTCCGGATCAGTTTGGTTGCTCAGCATTTACAAAAGTGGGACCTGTCCTATGTTGATCCGAATGAAAAAGCGCGCATTGATCCATTAACAGGAGACACTATTCAGGTGAAAAAATCAGGTTTCTTTGACAATGTGGCACGCCACGGTAAATTGCAACTGGAAATTCTGATTGGAAAGAAGTTCCAACTCAGAACTGCTTTTGACTATCAGCGAAGAAAAGAACTAGCTATCGTAGGAAGAGGTGGACTAGCCGGTTTCAGCTTTGGAGCAGGAATGGCATTTAAGCGTTTCAGCGTCGATTACGGATGGTATATCTATTCTGTTGCAGGCAGTCAACACGGCTTGACTTTAAATTTTTTACTCTCTAAAAAGTAAGGTTACACACCTTTAAATCAGATACTTAAACCTCATGAACCAACTTATTTCTAAGTTATTCACCGAAATTTGTTAACATGTTTTTGTAACCTGAATCTTTTTAATACGTAGATTTGCCCAAACCAATAATAATTTATAACATGAAAAAGTTAAGTTTACTTTTAGGTGGAATGATTTTAACAACTGCTGTAATGGCACAAAAACCAACTGAAGGAGCTCCAATGTCATTGGAAGGAAATGTAGCTGGTTTAGCTGCTTTCGGATTTGGTAATTCATCTGCTACTAACTTGAACGGAACAACTAACGGGGGTACTACTCCATCTATCGTTGCTCCAGGATTACGTTTCCGTTACTTTGCTACAGAAAACATCGCTGTACGTTTGTCTTTAGGATTCAGTAGTCAAAAAACTACAATGAATTTCTACGAAACTGAGATCGACAACTCTGGAAACTCTGGAACTTATGTTTCAAGAATGGGAACAACAACTGTTGGAATCGGTGGTGAGTACCACTTCGCTGGAACTGAGAAATTGTCTCCTTATGCAGGTTTAGACATCAATTTCGGTATGGGTAAAATGACAACTGAAGGTGACCAAACTGATGGTACAACTTGGGTTGCAACTGACTATGCTGAAGAATCAGAGCAAAAAACTGCTGGTTTCGGTGTTGGTTTAGTAGCAGGTACTGACTACTACTTCGCAGAGAACTTCTACTTAGGAGTTGAGTTAGGTCTTGGATTTAATTCTTACACTATGAAAGAAGGAACATCTTCAACTACTCTTGCAGGTGTTACTACTGAAGTTACAGGTAATGAAATGAAACAAAGCGGATTCTCTAACAACGTTATGGGTATGTTCCGTTTAGGATGGAGATTCTAATAGTAGAATTCATCTTTTAAATATTAAAGGGTTCGTCATTGACGAACCCTTTTTTTATTGAAATAAATTGCCTTTACCCCATTTTAAGCTAAATTCGCAGCATGCATTCAACGCAACACATTACGATCGCAATCGATGGGTTTTCTTCCTGCGGGAAAAGCACATTAGCAAAAGCACTGGCAAAAAAAATGAACTATACGTTTATTGATTCAGGAGCTATGTATCGCTGTGTTGCATTGTACGCACTCAAAAACGGTTGTGCATTGGGCGCACACAAGATCAATCTAAGTTGCATAGTTAACAGTCTTCCGCATATTCAAATTCAATTCGGAGCGCCTGACAGTAAAGGAAACCGCCCGGTTCTATTAAATAATGAAGATGTATCGGATTCGATCCGGCAATTGGAAGTTGCAAATATTGTAAGTGAAGTTGCCGCAATTAAAGAAGTGCGTGAATTTTTAGTCAAACAGCAACAAGATCTTGGAAAAAACGGAGGAGTTGTAATGGACGGAAGAGACATTGGTACTGTTGTTTTCCCCAATGCAGAATTAAAGCTTTTCATTACGGCTAAACCCGAAATCCGAGCACAGAGACGATTCCTGGAATTACAGGCAAAAGGTGAAGCAAACAGTCTAAGTGAAATCCTTGAAAATCTGAAACACCGAGACCGTATCGACAGCACCAGAGCTATTAGCCCTTTAACCCAGGCAAAAGATGCTTTAGTCGTTGACAATTCAGAAATGAGTGAAACAGAACAGTTAGAATATGTCCTGAATCTTGTTAAGAATAAAACAAGCATTTAACACAAACTATAACTAAAGTTTACCAATTTAACAGCTTCCTTATCTTACTCCAACAGAATATTCATCAAACATTAAGTTTTCTTCGTTGAAATCAATAGTTTGTTCATTTTGTATAAAATCTAACAGTTTTAACATCTTTTCTGTGTGCTATTGTTTAAATTTGCACACCTATTAATTCAAACCAAAATATGTTATCAATTGGAAAAATAACAGAAGAAATTATTGGAAGAAGTCCATTTTTGCGTGAAGCAATGACAGATGACCTGATTAATATTTCTTCGTTAGCAAGAAAAATCAAACCAGAAATTGAAGAAGCCTTAGGGAAAGAAGTAAAGGAAGGAGCAATTGTAATGGCGATCAAACGCATGTCTCCGGGTCTTTACCATCGCCTAAACATCAAAATCACAAACATCATCGGTGAACTTGGAGATTTTTTAGTTCGTTCAAATTTGGAAGATTTTACATTCGAAAATACTGAATCATTGCGTTTAAAGCAAGCAGATTTAGTGCAACTTGTAAATTCAGAATCAGATATTTTCTACACTATTTGTAGAGGTGTTACTGAAACAACGGTTATTTGCTCACAAAGCATTTCACCGAGAGTTGAAAACTTATTGATTAATGAACGCCTAAAATCTCACACAAGAGACCTGGCTTCCATTACCGTTAAGCTTCCTGCAGTAAACTCTGAAGTGTATGGTATTTATTACTATATCCTGAAGCATTTGGCTTGGGAAGGTCTAAATATTGTAGAAATTGTTTCAACAGCGAATGAATTTACAATCATCGTAAAACAAGATCATGTTGACAAGGCATTCAAGGTGCTGATGCAATTGAAAAGAGGAAAATAAAAAAGTAGGGGGCAAAAAAAAAAATTGCCCCCTACTTTTTTCTAGTTCATCGACCAAACCTTTCCTGTTCCGTTCAGGAGAACATTCTGGCCCAGTGGAATTCCTTTGTAAAAAATATTTCCGGATTCCGTGATATACCCGTGAATCATCAGGTTGTTTGCATTGATCTTAATATCACCAACCGTCTCTGAAGCCACATAAATGGAATCAGTTACCAGCAAACCGGTCACATCACAATAACTATTGCTTTTAGCACAAATCCTGGCATTTTTGGTTATTCCCGTCAAGGTGAAATTACACCATCCGTGATTTGCTTCCGCATTGAGTTGAATTGCATTTACATCCAAGGTTACATCTCCTGCTCCGTCCCTGCTGTAGAATGTAAAGTAATCCGTATAAATCGTTCCCTGGCTTCTAAGCGGTTCGGTTCCGACAAATCGAATGTTGATCAAGCTGGTAAAATGAATCTCCGCAACGACCACTTTTTTGGCATTTCTCAAAAAATTGCACCTGTTCTTATTCTTAATCATCAATAAACCATCCGAAACATTTACCTCGATCAGATTCAGCAGATTTCTTCCTCCCTTCAGAACAACTTTATCCAGTGAATCCTGGATAAGCACAAATTCAATATGCTCCCTTAAATCCAAGCGGTCAAATGATGCAAGCGGAATCTCTTTTGTCGTTTCAGGTCCTAACAATTTGAAACAGGTTCTATTCTCAGGTTTCTTGCATGAAAAGACCACGAACAACATGAATAAAAACAACAAACTATTTCGCATATCTTGCTTTATAATTAAAGGTATATCCAATACCATATTCAATGTAATCGGCTTTGGCCCAATGAGATTTAAGCACCAGGTTCAACAATAATCCATTCCGGCACTGATAACGCATCCCGACACGATGGTAAAAGAATGCATCCGGATTGTAGCGATCTTTCAGATATGCTCCCATACCAACAACAAAACGGAATTTATCCAAAGGAATATTATAACCTACGAATGCGCCTATCTGCAAAATGGACAATTGTGTCTTTGGAATATATTCCCTGTAATGAATAATTGATTGCTTAGAAATCACATCCAAAGCTATTTCCATTCCGACTTTTGGTTTAAAGTGTTTATAAAGCATTCCGCTTAAAGCAAAGACCGGGTAGCGTTTTCCACCCGTCGGGAAAATTTGTTTATCCGAAACAATTCCTACCAATGAAACATTCCAGCTTTTGAAGAATGGAACACGCTCAAACTTTGTAGGTTCAAAATTCGCTGCTTCTTTCTTTTTGAATGTGTATTCATATCCCAAACCAATAAAAGGCATATTCACACCTAAATTTGGAACTTTACTTGATCCGTTTGAGAAATGGGTCATATCCAGACTATAGATCAGTGCATGCTCCGGTTTTATATACCATCGTCCTTGAATTCCCAAACAAATAATCGCATTCAAGTAGGTACTCATCGGCACATTCTTCGGGTTTGTATGTTTGTTATAAACATTCGTTACAATTCCCAATCCTGCCCCAAGTTTTGAAGTAAAGACATGTTTTTCACTCCGGGTCCAGGGAAACTCAATAAATCCGTATGCTCCGAATCCGTATCCCAGTACCTCTTTATTTCCAAGATTGGAACCATAAAACGTTACTCCTGCATACGGATTCCTGTATTCTTTACTCCAATTCATTGAACGAAGGCGTTTGCTGTAAGAAAGTTCACCTGCAAAAAGGCGATCTTTAGCGAGATGCCCCATCGTGCCGCTATGAGCAGCTAAAAAACCTGATTTCCCTTTAAGTGATAGCCCCCAATCGTCAATTTTAACTTCCTGAGCGCAGCAAAAAATTGGTAATAAAAAAAACAGTAAGGCAATTTTCATAATCCAAAATTACAAATTTTGTTCTATGTACATTTGCAGTATGGAATTAGCTAACAATAATTTAAATCAGGATCCAAGACTGGAAGCTTTTGCACGCTTACTGACCATCATGGATGATCTGCGGGAAAAATGTCCTTGGGATAAAAAACAAACCATCCAATCTCTGCGGCATTTAACCATAGAAGAAACTTATGAATTGGCTGATGCCATTCAGGAAAATGACATGAGCGGGATCAAAGGAGAATTAGGCGATTTGTTCCTTCACCTGGTTTTCTACTCTAAAATAGGATCCGAGCTGGGAGCCTTTGATATTACAAGTGTATTAAATGGTATTTGCGACAAGCTGATTCACCGTCACCCGCACGTCTACGGAGATGTAAAAGCTGATTCCGAAGAAGAAGTGAAAGCAAACTGGGAAAAAATCAAATTGCAGGAAGGCAAAAAATCCGTTTTAGAAGGAGTTCCAAATACACTTCCCGCACTGATCAAGGCCATGCGCATCCAGGAAAAAGTAAAAGGAATAGGTTTCGAATGGTCCGATATAGAAGATGTAAAGAACAAGGTCATTGAGGAATTCTCGGAATTGCATGATGCACAACTTACCCGGGACCCGGAACAAATTCAGGATGAATTCGGAGACGTGCTGTTTTCCCTGGTAAACTATGCCCGGTTTATCGATGTGAATCCGGAAGATGCCTTAGAATCCACAAACAGAAAATTCAAGTCACGATTTCAGAAAATGGAAGAACTGATCAGCGAAGACGCTCAAAACATGACAGAAATGTCGCTGGAAGAGATGGATGTTTATTGGGAGAAAGCTAAATTGATTCTACGTAGGAATTGAAAATGGAGAATTGAAAAGTTAAAGAAGATTTGAAATTCTGAATTTTTAAATCCCTTTATTCTAAAAAAGATTTCAGCCTTTTCAATTTTACATTTTTAACTCTCAATTGGCTTTAAAGCCCGTTTAATCAATAATTTGTACGTTTAATCATTTTTCGACTTTTTAAATCGTTAATTCCTGTTAATTATGTAATTTCGGAACTTCTATAAACCCATGGTAAAACATATGAAACAAATACTCTCCTTAGTTGCATTTTTAACCATTTCTCTTGTATCATTTTCTCAGGATCATACTATTCGCGGATTCGTATTCAACAATGAAAACAGTGAGGTTATTCCTTTTGAGAAGATCGTATTGATCCCAACGGAAAAAACACAGGATATCTTAGGTGCGAGTACGGATGTTAACGGATTTTTTACCATTCCAAAAGTTCCGATAGGAACTTACCTTTTAAAGATTCAATCAGTAGAGTTCAAAGAATACAACAAAGAAGTTAAAGTAACCGAGAAAGGTGGTATTACTGAATTGCGAATCGATATCATTCCAATCGATGCTACAGATGTAGGAGAAGTTGTTATTTCGGCAGAGACGAAAGCAAAAACCACAGAAGTTTTGATGTCTGTTACCAAATTGGATAAAAAAGGATTGGAAAGAATCCCGGCAGTTGGTGCCGAAAACGATATTACCGCAGCTTTCTCCGTAACTCCGGGGGTAGTAACAACGGGCGACCAGGGAGGACAATTGTATGTAAGAGGTGGTACACCCATTCAAAACAAAGTATTGTTAGACGGAATGACCATTTATAACCCGTTCCATTCAATCGGTTTCTTCTCCATTTTTGAAACGGAATTAGTTAAAAACGTAGACATCTATACCGGAGGATTTGATTCCAAATACGGAGGAAGAATTTCTTCCGTAATGGATATTACTTACCGCGACGGAAATAAAAAGAGTTTCGGAGGAAAAGTCTCCGTATCTCCCTTCCTTGCTAAATTAGTTGTTGAAGGTCCAATGTACCGTGCCAAAGAAGGAAGACCCGGAGCCGGTTCATTTATTTTCTCTGCAAAGCACGCTTTGTTGGATTATACCTCCAAAGATTTATACCGCGGTGTAAATGACGGAAACGGACTCCCTTACAATTTCACTGATCTATATGGAAAGCTAACTTTCGCTACTGGTCAGGGTTCCAAAGTTTCGGTATTTGGATTCAGTAACACAGACAAAGTAAACTACAACGAATCTGCTGCATTGGATTTCCAGCAAGCAGGCGGTGGATTATCCTGGATCCTGCTTCCAGGTGGCGGTAAAACATTTATCAAAGGACATTTAACCGCTTCAAGTTATAAAACTCATTTTGAAGAAACCGGCTCTCAACCGCGCACCAGTTCTATTTTCGGAACGGATTTAGGATTTGACTTCTCCTACTTCCTGAAAAAAGAAAGCCAGATTGACTATGGGATCGGGATCAATATTTTCAAAACGGATTATTTGACTTACAACGAAGTTGCATCCAAGATCCAGGATCAAAACAACACGGTTGAAATCGGGGCGTATGCCAACTACAAATTCGTTTCGAAAAGATTCGTAGTTCAACCGGGTCTTAGAGTTCAGGCTTACGCAAGTTTAAGTACGATCTCACTTGAGCCGAGATTGGGTATCAAATACAATGCAACGGAATACTTCCGTTTAAAATTATCCGGAGGACGTTACTCCCAAAACTTTACTACAGCTTCTTCAGATCGTGATGTCGTGAATTTATTTAATGGTCTTTTGAGTGCTCCGTCAAATGTTCAGGAAACATTCGTTACCGAAAGCGGTAAGGAGAAAAATCCTAAGAATGGAATCCAATATTCCTGGCATGCAATTGTAGGTGGTGAATTTGATTTAACCAAAAACCTGATGCTGAACGTAGAGGGATACTTTAAATACTTCCCACAGTTAAGTAACATCAATGTTAATAAACTTTACGAAGATGTTTCCGAGTTCTCCAAAGAAGATGACGTTTATAAAAAAGACTTCCTGATTGAAAGCGGAAAATCTTACGGAGTAGATGTCTTATTGAAGTATACCCTAAACAGATTGTTTTTGTGGGGAGTTTACTCATATGCAAAATCGACCAGATGGGATGGTTTCACAAATTATTCGCCGGTATTTGACAGAAGACACAATGTGAATATCGTTGCATCTTATGCGTTTGGAAAGAAAAAAGATCTTGAATTGAACTTACGTTGGAATTTTGGTTCCGGTCTTCCATTCACTCCTACTTCCGGATACTACCAAACGGAATCATTCGGTGACGGAGTAACTACCGACTATACAACAAGTAACTCTACATCAGTCGGAGTAATATTGGGTGAATTCAATTCTAAAAGACTTCCAACTTACCACAGATTAGACATTACAGTGAAAAAGCAGTTTAAGTTTAAGAATAAAACAGAACTCGAAATCATAGCTGCAGTGACGAATGCTTACAACAGGAAGAACATTTTCTATGTGAATCGTGTTACCAATGAGAAGATCTACCAATTCCCATTCTTACCGAGTTTAGGAGTCAGTTATAAATTCTAACTTTATTTAAAAAAAGCGTGTTATTGATAACACGCTTTTTTTATTAACAGTTCAGGCAACTACCATTCAATTGTTTCGTTTTATCTTCGAACACGAAACTAATAACAATGTATTACTACTATAAAACAAAGCTAATCCGCTATGTTACAACCGTTTCACTTATAATTATTTCAACTATAAGCTTCGGTCAAACTCAAAACAGCGTTGATTCATTAAATTCCTTACGTTCACAATTGATTTCGAGTAATCAGTCTACATCCGAAGTAGATCTACTACTCCATCAATCGGGAAACAATCCGACATGTATCATTCAACAACTGGATAATTACACCTTTTCTTTTACACCTTATCGTCCATTAGGTGATGCCCAACGGGAAGAAAAAGTAAATCTTCGTTTAAAAGCGCATTATGCCTATTTGAACATTATTGATTTCAGTGATGACTTTACTTCTGTACGCATCAACTGCAATCAACAACTTTCACCTGCAATTATTAATGAATTAGTCTCACATTTCGGATACAACGGTTATGAAGTACATTAAAGCAATACTCATTACTCTCCTCCTCTCCTCTTCCTTTTATAATTTTAATTCTGCAAGTGCTCAGTGCAACACAAATACTTCTATTTGTTCAGCTGGTACAGCGGGTCCTTATAATTTTGTAACACCCGGAGCTTACGTCAGCTCCTGTCTGGACTTTTTCGGACCGAATGTTGGCTATATCATTTTGCACATTACTTCATACGGTCCGTTAAACATGCTGATCGACGG
>CAMPIU010000076.1 GCA_946886545.1 uncultured Flavobacteriales bacterium
TAACCATGCTCCGACTACACCCCCTAAAATTCCTAACACAATATTGAATAGAATACCGCCCCTGGAGCTGTCCATGATCGCTCCAGCCAACCAACCTGCGACGGCTCCGATAATTAATGCCCATAACCAACTCATATATCTATTTTTTAGATGTGAACTAGGGGTAATTTAATTAAAATGAATGAGCAATAAAAGATTGATTAAACCTTTTAGCTTATGTTAACAGAAGAAGATTATCTATTTGGAATTACCCAAAAAGGCATACATTAAGATGTTTGCACCCATTTGAAGTGCCAGTTTCCTTTTTTCCTCCGTATCGTTGTGAACAGCCTGATCTTCCCAGCCATCGCTTAAATCCGTTTCAAAGGTGTACAAACAAACCAATCTTCCTTCAATAATAATTCCGAAAGCCTGGGGTCTTTTCCCATCGTGTTCATGGATCTTCGGCAAACCGTTAAAATCGTATTTCTGATGGAAGACAGGATGAGAAAAAGGAAGTTCTACCAACGAATTATTCGGAAAGACCTTTTTCAATTCTTCGCGGATAAACTTGTCCATTCCATAATTGTCATCGATATGCAAGAATCCGCCGCCCAACAGATAATTTCTCAGGTTTTCAGCTTCTGTCAATGAAAAAACCACATTTCCGTGACCTGTCATGTGAATGAAGGGGTACAAACTCAATTCAGGACTTCCCACATCCACATAAGGTGCTTCTTTTGAGATCGTAGTTCCGAGGTTCGAATTACAAAACTGTGCGAGATTTGGCAAAGCAGTCGGATTGGCATAATAATCTCCTCCTCCGCTATATTTCAGGAATGCGATTTGATAAGTTCCCTGAGACAAAGCTATTGAACTCAAAAAAAACGTGGTGATTATAATTAATGCTTTCATTTGTTTAACTGTTAGTGGCTAAAACACAGGCAACCATCCCTGCGGTTTCTGTTCTTAATCGCGACTCACCCAAATGTACGGCTTCGTAACCGTGTTTCAAAGCAAGTTTCAATTCCGCTTCACTGAAATCGCCTTCCGGGCCAATCAGGATCCGAAAAGGGTAATTCAATTGATTGACCGGTTTCTTATTGCCTTCCATGCAATGTGCCAGTCCGCCATTCGGATTGTTTGCCACGAAATCCGGAAAGCTTTGAAGTTCTTCAATTTCCAATAAAAAATCATGCTGCGCCTGTTTCATAGCTGAAATGGCAACGCGCTGCAGACGGTCCAGTTTCAACTGAACACGTTCCGATCGCTCACAATTTAGAAAAGTCAGTTTTGTTGCTCCGATTTCAACTATTTTTTCGACCATCCATTCCATGCGGTCGAGGTTTTTTGTAGGAGCAATTGCTAAGTGAAATCCGGGTTCTTTCCGGGTCTTTATTTCTTTTGAAACAACCTTTACCTGACATTTCTTCGGATGTGCTTCAATTACTTCTGCCGTTACGATTAATCCCTTTCCATCCAGAAGCAAAAACTGATCTCCATTCTCATAACGCAACACGCGAATGATGTGTTTTGATTCTTCTTCAGGAAGAGTGAATATTTCCGAATCCGGTATTTCAAGTAGAAAAAAGCGTCTCATTAATTGAGTATTTGAACCAACATTTCCTTTAATAATTGACCGTCGGAAGCAGAACTATTCCCTACTCCTTTTGCCTTCAAATCGTAATTATGCAGGATCTCGACGTTCCGGGCCAAAATCTTGGGAGGATAATTCGGGCAATTACGGATCAATTCTTTCGCTACAAAAGGATGTAAACCAACCGAAGACGCAATGGCCTCAGGTGTTTTATTGGGAGCAAAATGAACCCGCATCATGTTGGTGAACAATTTAAAAACAGATGGGATGACTACGATAATGGAATGATCTTTTGGATTTTTCTCGAAGTAATCCGCAATTTGAAAGGCTTTTAACGAATCCCGGATAGCAATCGCATTTACCAGTTCGAATACGTTGTAATCTTTAGAAATTCCAATATTCTCTTCGATATGAACATCAGAGATCTTGGTTCCTTTCTCAAGAACAATTGCAAGTTTGTCTAATTCGTTTACAATCCTGGAAAGGTCATTACCCAAAAACTCGCCCAATAAAGCTGCTGCTTTGGACGTGATTTCATACCCTTCCGAACGGACATAAGTTGCAATCCATTCTGTGAGGTTATAATCCTTGACTTTCTCCGATTTAAAATTCACTCCAACATTGGCGATCTCTTTGGTAAACTTTCGTTTTCCGTCAAGTGCTTTGTATTTGTGGCAAAGAACGAGAATGTTACTTTCGACCAAATTCGGAAGTAACTTTTCCAATTCATAAATATCTTTTAAATCCTGAGCTTCCCGAACGACGACAACTTTTCTTGTTCCCATAAAAGGAAAACTCCGGGCCTCACTCATCAAAGTCAGCACATCCAGATCTCTTCCGTAGTACACAGCCAGGTTGAAATCCTTTTCAGATTCATCTACTGCGTGTTCTATCAAGGCATCGGAAAGTACGTCTATGAAATATGGCTCTTCACCATGCAATACATACAAAGGCTTGAATTGGCCGTTTTTGATGTCTTTCAGAAGCGCTTTGTGATCCATCTTTCAAAATTACGAATTACGAATTACGAATACCTAATTATGCTTTATTTTCTTGATAAAATATCCACAATGGCGGAAAATTTTCCGCCACTACGAATTTATAATTCGGAATTCACTGAACGGAATTCGTAATTTTGTAAAAGATGTCTTATCCTTCGTTAAATTTACCCTCTGCTTCCTTAAAGCTTTCCAAAGAGAAGGACGAATTTTTCGTTTGGTGTGTTATACGCAGAAAGAAATTGCTTTTGACACCTGAGGAATGGGTCCGGCAACATGTGATCCACTACCTCATCCATCATAAAAAAACACCGATTGAACGTATTAACAGCGAGCATTTACTTAAAATAAACGGTCAAAACAGACGCTGTGATGTGGTAATCGTTGACAGTTATGGCAAAGCCAAATTGATCATTGAGTGCAAAGCACCGGAAATTTCATTGGATGAAAAAGTATTTTTACAGACGAGCAATTATATCCGGGAAAGTAAAGCTGCATATTTTTGGATGACGAACGGTGTGAACCATGTCATTGTGGAGTGTGAGAATCCGGGTATTCTTCTGAATGAATTGCCTGAACTTTAAATACAGAAGCACGAGACTGAGGCTTGCGCCAACTTGAGGACTTACCAGATATTTAATTACGAATTACGTCCCGATAGCTATCGGGACACGAACTATTAGAGCTTTAATTATTTTACACTTTTGAGAAAACCTAAAGCGCATGGTTTCTGTTTCCTCAACCATCTTCATTTGCAATTTAAGATCCAAAAAAACCTTCTGAAACCCAGTAAAACCGAGTGTTAAATCCTTAACAAAAGTCGCTCTATAGTCGCTCTAAAGTCGCTCTACCAATGCTCTATCTACGGTCTATCCATACTTCACTGTTTTAAAGCAGGGAACATGACTGTTTTTCCATACTTCTGTTTTCACACATTTGAGAAGCTGATAAACTTTCAGATATTAAGACGAGGGATAGCCATTAGAAGGAGTAGAATAAGGTTTATCCTCCTCCCCCTTTATCCTTTGATGGAGTCTGATACTTGTCAGTCGCGATAGCTATCGGAATTAGGATTGAAAATCTTAAGATTTCAGAATTGAAAATTAGTATCCTTTTTGATCAATTTGTCTTGTCCTTCCCCTTTATCCCCCTCGAAGGGGGAATTATTTTCTTTAAATCCAATCATAAAGAATTAATATTCAGTACTTTGAAAGAAGTAATTAGATTTGAGGTACTAAAAAGGGTATAATTGTACTCCTAACGTTCCCAGAGGATTATAAATACTCCTCTAAATTCCTCTAATTACCATTTTCAGATTAAATATAGCTTCTGAATCTCAAAAGTAATCATATTTGAAGCGAATAGCAATCGTTGAATTTTGATTCTTATACTCCCAGTTCCAATTGATTTTCTACTAGTGAATAGTAAGCACCCCGTTCTGCAACCAAACTTTGATGGGTTCCAATTTCTACTATTTCTCCTTTTTCGAGCACTACAATTTGATCTGCATTTTTTACCGTGGACAAACGATGAGCAACGATAACAACAGTTTTATTCTCAAAGTATTGGTTTAGATTTTCATAAATGATACGTTCGTTCTCAGAATCCAGTGAAGAGGTCGCTTCATCCAAAAAGAAAAAATCAGCTCTTTTATAAACCGCTCTTGCAATCAGAATACGTTGTTTCTGACCTCCTGAAACCCCAACACCGGAACTTCCTAATTGTGTCCTTTCTTGTAATGGTAAGTTGTCTACAAAATCGGTGAGATTGGCAATTTTTATAGATTGATTAAACCGATCAATATTATCCTCTGAACCCATTACAACGTTTCGGAACAGGGTTTCAGCAAAAATGAATCCATCTTGCATTACAACTCCCGAACTAGACCTCATGCTTTTGGCTGATATTTTGTTCAATTCTAGATCATTTACAAATATTTCACCCTCGGTAACTTTGTAATATTTCAATAACAATTTTACAAGAGTAGTTTTACCACTCCCGCTCATTCCGACAATTGCTGTGGTTTTTCCAAATGGAATCGAAAAGTTCAGATTTTTAAGAACATAGGGAGATTCAATACCCTCATATTTAAAAGAAACATTTCTGAATTGAATTTCACTTGAATTAGATACAATTTTATTAAGTTCTATATCTTTTTCATTCTCTTCTGAATCAAAATCCTGAATTTCTGAAAGTCGTGAATAACTCAACCTAGCTTCCTGTAATGATCTGCTAAATTCGATAATGCTGTTAATCGGAGAATTCATAACTCCGATGATGTATGAAATACTGAGCAATGTACCGATAGTTATCACATTATCCGTTACAAGATTTGCAGCGTAGAATAAGACAAGAATATTTTTAACTTGATTTATAACTTCGAAGCCTACACTTTGAGTTTGTTCCAATCTCATTGATTTCAACCGCACCTGAACAAGTTCTTCCTGAATTTTCTTCCAATTGGATTTCTTATAGTCTTCGAAATTATTCAGTTTCATTTCAGACATCCCATTTATGATTTCACCTAATGAATCATAGTTCCTCGAACCAACATTGAATAGAACGTAATCAAGACGTTTTTGTTTTTGCAACCAGAAATAAGACCAAACCAAAGATATTGACGTTAAGCCTAAGTAAATGAATAAGATCGGAAGACTAAAGAACGGAAGAACGATCACATACACAATCAATGTAATAATCGAGAATACTGTTGAAATACTTTGATTTGTCAGGAACTGTTGTATTCTTTCATTATCCGAAACTCGTTGGTGCAAATCCCCCTGCATTCGAGTTTCGAAAAAGCTTATCGGTAAAGTGAAAAGTTTTGATAAGAATTCCATTACTACTGAAATTCCAACTTTTGATCCCAGGAACAAAAGATACCTATTTCTAAGAACATCAAAAAACGTCATAGACATGAAAAGCACCAATTGTGCAACAAGTACATAAGAAATGAAATTCACATCTTTCTTTCCCACACCTTGGTCAAATAATGCTCTCGTTAAGAATGGAAATGTTAGAGAAATTAAATTCCCCAATAACATTAATAGTATAATCTTGGTGAGAAGCTTTTTATACGGCTTAACATAGCTTAGAAGTTTGCTGATTTTAATTCTCTTAGCAATATGGTCTGTATTTTCAAAAAACTGTTTTTGGGGTTCAAGAAATATTCCGAATCCGGAATCCTCTTCTTTGAACCATGCCCGCTCAAAACTTTTTTGATTTAGTTTGATTTTACCAAATGAGGGATCGTAAACATCAAAATAATTAATGCCCTTTTTAGTGATAATATTTTTTAAAACAATGAAATGATCCGAATTCCAATGCAGAATTACAGGCGATTTAAAGTTTTGAATAAGATAATCTAGTGTAAATTGACCACATTGAGTCTCAAAGCCAATTTTCTTGCAAGTGTATTCAACACTTAGTAAAGAAATCCCCTCTCTAGTTAACTGGCTTTCTCTTCGAAGGTATTCTAAGGATAATTCTTTTCCGAAATGAGATGTGACCATCGCAATGCACGACGGTCCACAATCCATCTTGTTTTCTTGTCTGATGTATTTCATTAAGAAATATAAAATAGGTATTTGTCCTTTATTAGATCTGTTTTTTTATCCTCATTGTAATTGTATAAACAATAATCTACACCAGTGTGCTCTATTGCTTGTTGAGAACAACCACCGTTACAGACTGGCAACAATTTACAACTAAGGCAAGGAGCATTTTTAAATTTCGATTCCATACGTTTTGAGTGTTTTTCATTCCAATCAATCGTACCATCTTCCATTAAAACACCTTCTCTTGATGTTGTTTCAAAATCTCGAGCCGTGCATTTGAAAACATCGCCGTTGTAGTTAATTGTGGCTTGATGCTTTTTGTCTGCGTAACATGATTCTCTCATGGAATCAATGTTAGCTCCCTGAGATAGTGTAACCAGCCCTAAACTTCTAAAATATTCCACAACACCTGCAATGTCTTCGGTAATGTCTTTTTCTTCCTGCCAAACTTCGTGAAAAGAGAAGTTCAAATGGGCTTTCTCCGATTCCGTTAAATCCTTAAAATCCTCAGTAATTAATAGAACATTCTCTAAAGTTTCTTGCGAACAATTTATTCGAACCGAAACCCTAACCTGGTTTCTTAGACATAAACGAATGTTGGCTACTATTTCATCGTATGATCCTCGTTCTTTACTAACATAGCGAACTTGATTGTGTCTGTCTCTATGCCCGTCCAAGGTTATTTGAAAAAAAGTAGCTTTATATTCTTTACAAGCATCAATTACAGATTGATCAATAAGGAATCCGTTAGAAGTGAAACCCGAAGTAAACAATATATTTCTTTCCTCAAAAAGTGGCGTGACTTCCTTTAAAATTGGAACCACTGTTTTATGAAAATAAAGTAATGGTTCACCACCAAACCATGAAAGACTGAAATGTTCAAGTTCATCGTTTGTCTTTATTGTATGCTTTACGTGATTAACAATCTTTTCTATCGTTTCAGCACTCATTTTCGAGGCTTTAATATGAGTTTCATAGCAGTACCAACATTTGAAATTGCAATTCATTGTCGGGTTAATAGTTAATTGATAGGATCTTCGATCATTTTGATCCATTTCAAAGACAACTTTTTTTACTTTTTCGACTTCATTTGTTTCTTTAGGAACAAGAAATCCTAATTCAACAAGAGCATTGAAGAAATCTTCATGTACTTCTTCAAGTCCAGACCAATCATTACTTTGTCCAATTGTCTTATAAATTGAATACAACTCAGGGTTGAGTAGTAAAAATTCATTTGTGAAGCCATTATATCCAACCGTCTTATCTTCATGATCGAAAAAGACATTGAACTGGCTATTCTTAAATTCTGTGTTCATAGCGTTAAATAGTAAGGTTCTACATTTTATTTAGGGAGAGGCGATATTAATCGCCTCTCTTTTTTCTAACTGCTGGAATTTTGACAAAACCGACTATTAACTGAAGTAGCACAATTTGCATCTCCAATATTTGTACAGTGTTGTGAATTCGTTGTATTACAAGCAATTGATGTATTTCTACAAATACCATCGTTGTTTTTAATACCACCGTTAATCCCTCTTAACTTCTCAGTAGTCAAAATAGTGAACCCTCCAAACAATTTATCATCCTTTTGGGTTAATTCTAAATCTTTCATTTTAATACTGTTTAGATTGAAAAAACATCAAAACGTACCACACGTTTTTTCATTAATTGCCATCGAACAACCACCTCTTTCATTCTTACAATCATAGGTATTCTTCGAGTCGCAAACACCCCTGTTAAGGCAGGTGTGATTAAGGGATTGTCCACCATTAATTTGTGACAATCTTGCAGTACTTAATTTTTGAAAGCCGCCAACTAACTTGTTTTCGACTTGTCCTAATTCAAGGTCTTTCATAATTAATAATTTAAGTTTACACTTCGCACTTTGCTAAGCGGTTTATCAGATAATTCTGTCTGCGCACAACTTAATTACCTAATTTCTATTTACCAAGTCTAGTTCCTTCGCCTGTTGAATTGGTAGAATGTTGATTAACGTTCATTCGATTGTTTCCAAATTTGAATGTTACCGATAAATATATGCCTTGGGTATCGAAATAATTATTATCCGTTAAAGTCGTTTCATTACTAATGGTTGTAGACTTTGATTTCATTAATCTAAAAGGGTCATTAAATGATAATCTCAAGTTCAATCGATTACGCAACATATTTTTTGTCAACGAAACACTTGTGTAAGGAAAATCAACTTGACGTGTTATTTGTTGATAGTATGGTGTCATATACCAACCATTCACTCTTAAAATAAAACTTTCTTTTTTGTCTAAAAGGTGTCTTAATTCAAGATTCACAAACCCTGTGAAAGTTTTTAGATTTTGCGGTGCAATTGCTTCGGTAACTTTCGTTTCTCTCAAGAAAAGGATTACATTGCAATCTACTGAAAGTCGTTTATTTATTGATTTATAATAATTGGTAATAAGTGACAAGCCTTTTGACGTAATTAAATTTGCAACAGTAGTCTGTTGTACTTGTGTTGATACATCATAAATTGTAACAGAGGATTGCCCTTTTAAAGAGTAATCAGCATATAAACTAAATCTAAAAGCATTTATATCTGTAGAAAGTGATACCGTATGAGAAACGGATGGTTTTAGATACGGATTTCCTACAGAGTACTGATAACTTGATGTGTAATATCTAAAAGGGTTTAATTCATTATAACCCGGACGACTAAAATCTCTTGAATAAGAAAGATTCCAAGACCGTCCTTTTTTAGTTACGTACATTACAAATATCTTCGGAATTAACTGAAAATAGTTATTTGTAATATAAAGCCCTGTTGTTGGCGATTTACCATAATAAACTGTGTTTTCACCTCTAAATCCAACTTGAAAAGACCAGCTTTTTACGCTCCAGTCAATACTTGAATAGAGTGCTTGAATATGTTCATCATAATTAAATTGATTACTTTTTAGCGTATCTTCTTCACCTTGATTTAGATTGTCATTGAAAACTGAAAGGTGGTACTTATTCGTTGTGTAGGAATACCGACCACCAAAACTCAACTTGACATCTTTAATTGGATGTACATAGTCGATTCCACCAGAAAATAAATTTGCTGTACGGGTTAAACGATTGGTTTCAGCGAAATTAGAATCATTTAGGTTTGAATTCGATCTAGTTAGGTAATTGATACTCCCATTATTTTCAAAATTGGTATAATCAAAATTGATGTCTATTTGTTTTCCTAAAGAATCTAAACGTGTGATCAGATTAAGGTTTATAGCATTTTTATTATTTAGAGTTCGATCTTTTGTACTATTATCAATTCTACTAAGCAAAGCATTTTCACTGTTCGTGTTTTCGATGTGGCTATCGTTCTTTATGATGTATTCATTGAAACTACTGAAACACAAAATTCCTATTTCAGTTTTCGGACTGATT
>CAMPIU010000077.1 GCA_946886545.1 uncultured Flavobacteriales bacterium
CACTTTATCGGATCCAACTTCATATTGGAACGGATCTCCGTTTGAATCTTCTTCAACTCTTCCCGGAGCATCATAAAACGATTGAATCATTCCGGCAATAACACCCACGTCATTGTTTTTTCCTGAGATCAACGTTTGTTCACCGTTAACCATTGCATAAATCGGAGGAGTCGGAACCAATAATTTGGAAACGTCCACACTTACTGTCAAACTATTGTATTTATCAATCTTTGCAGTATAAGCATTCCCGATCTTCAAAGCGGCAGGTAAGAAATCTCTTCGCGCATTTGCAGAATATGCCACCTTATTACCAATATTTGTAATAGTTACTCCCAAAGAGTAAATCCCATTTACTTTAAACCAGTCAATATCTTCAGTTCTGTAGGCATAAGAGATATCAGCGATACCTGCAACTGCTGCTTTTGTTTCGGTTCCCGCTGTAACCAAACCACCCGTCAGATTGGAGTAAGCAAATTTTCCATTGATCCCGATGCTGTGCTTATCTGCCAATTTAAAAGCGTAAGCCAAAGTCAATTCAAACTCATTCGGTTTGAATTCACGGATATAACCTCCGGCCGCATCGGTAAAAGTGATCTCTCCTAAACTGAAATAGCGCAAAGCACCACCCACAACGTGTCTTGTTCCTACTCTCGTATAACCTGAAAGATAGGAAAGATGCATATCGTTTGTCAATTGTCTCAACCATGGAGTGTAACTAACTGCTAATTCTGATTTTGACTCGGCAAAATTAAGCATTGCAGTATTCCACATGATTGAAGATGAGTTCCCACTCAAAGCAGTTCCCGCATCCCCCATTGCCCCGGATCTTGAATCAGGATTGATCCCCAAAAAAGGCAAGGCAGTGGTAATGGAATTTAATTGAATATCATCTTGAGTTACTCCTTGTCCACCCTGTTGAGCGAAAGACAAATAACTAACAAAAAGAGTAAAAATCAGTATTTTATGTGATAACATGAATCTATTTCAGTTTTAATTGTGACAAAAATACGCAAAACTAGGACTTTTATTGTGCAACTATCTCAAAAGAACCAATTTTTCCATCTTTTGGGCCTTCTTCCCGTCCGGCATGGTGACTTTGAGTTGGTAAACATAAACTCCTTTAGCGAGCTGATCTCCGAAATCATCTTTTCCATCCCAGGAAATTCCTTCAACTCTAAAACCATTTGTTGGCACCAATTGATTAATGGTTTTCACTAGTCGTCCGGAGACCGTATAAATATTGATTTGAGTTTCGAGTGACGAACACGATTGGTTGTGCTCATACATAAACGTAGTATGCGTTGTAAACGGATTCGGGTAATTCAGCACGTGATCCAGTTCTACCTCCTGGTTTTCGGTTACGGTAAATTCCAGGCGAATAGTACTTGAATTATTATTCACATCCCAAACTTTCACATCCAGTGTGTGAGCACCAACAGCCAAATTCCGAAGGGTGTATTGGAGTTTTCCGTTCTGATAACTATCCAGGTTTGATTTGTAGTACTCATTCAGCACGATCGGGCTCCCGGTATTCCCATCCAAAACAGCCGTTATATCATGTCCGATTCCATTTCCTACCGTATTAATACCAAATTCATCGTAGGCTTCAACAACCAATAAAGGATTTGAACTCGTTATACTTCCGTTCACAAATGAATCGTCATTCAAATAGATCTTTAATTCCGGACCTGCATTATCTACCGGCGGATTCGGGTTAATCCCTCCAACAACAAAGGTACTGTCCCAACCATCCGCATCTACTATTTTATTATCTGCGTAATAGCTGATCTTGCCTCTTCCGTAATTAAAATCAATATCTTTAGGAACTACGAACTCAAATTTGAAATCTCCATTCGTAACAGTCGCCCTTCCTTTATACAAGGCATTCTTTTGTGTTGTAAATGTAATCACCGGTGAACCATCCGGGTTTGAAGGTCCGATAGGATCATTTGCAAGTGTCTGAACTTTTTTCGGCTTATCAAAAATAGTAGGAGCCAAAACCCCGTTAAAGGTGGTCAGCTTGTTACCTAAGTGATCTTCCAAATGCCCCACGACATGCATTTTAGTCAAACCCCGAACAGTATCTGCCCCGTTTGAGACCGCGATATGATTGATTGAATCAGTTACAACTCTCCATTTAGGCAGACAAATTTTCAATGCCGGATCACCGATCAGGTTAAAACATCTTCTGTTATCCGAACTTCCGGATGTATTCTTGGTTCTCCTCATGATCTCTCCGAATGGAAGCGGATCATAATTGGCGTCTCTTTCAATCACATGCGTAAACAAACTCGCTACCACAATGGTATTGATTGAAATATAAACCGACCTCGTGGTTGTCATTAAAGAGATCGATCCACCTTTTGGATTCAGTGAAATCAATTCACCAATCGATTCTCTGGAAGGGTCATCAAACTTTGTAAATTCGCAGGTGGCCGTAACAAACAATCCCATTCGATTCAGGTTTGTCCACGTATTCACTTGAGGAATAGTAATGATCCGCTCTTCAGCCGCTCCAACTTCACCACCATGACCAATATAATTGGTAATCAAACTACCTCTTTCCACCCGGTCAGTGATTGCATTCAACACTTCGGGATAGCGATGTCCACCCGTAGTTGAAACCTGTGTATAGGCATCGGAATAAATTTTCTCGCAATTCATTTCATTGGCGTCGGACTGAACCTGGTTGAATGCCGGCTCTGCATCCGCAGTAATAAAGCTTCCGGTTTCCTCGTCATCCGTAATATTGGTATAGACCTGCCTCCAATCTCCGAACATGGTTGCAGTTTCCCCGATACAGCAACTGTTCGGGTCATCAGAAATAATCGGTGAGTTGATTCCATTCTTCATGTAATGTTCGATCTTATCCACCTGGGTCTGAGCATGGGTAGCATTTGAAATCAATAAGCGTCCTACTCCGATATCCATTAAGTCCAATCCGCTGATCGATTCATTATTATCCATGAATCCGAAATAATCATCCGTCACCAATGCAGAAATGTGATTTTCAGAATTCAAATATTCATAGGTAGGGATCATATAATTATTTCCTGCTATGCGATTTTTAGGGTCATAAGTAGCATCACCGAACAAACAAAGGTATTTCGGTTGCAGAGCCGCGTTTCCACCTGCCCGCTCATAAAACATCTTCACAAACCTCTTGATAGCGGTTGCATCCTGGTTTCCGGAAGAGAACTCATTGTATACCTGCTCAATATCCACCACAACAGTAGACAAACCATTTGCCTGGTGTAAATTCCCCAAACGCACTGCCTGATTGATAAACTGTTTCGGGCTTATAATGATATAGTCATATTGATCCAGCGCATGTAAATCCTGGTTATCGACTTGCTTTACAAAAGTCGGTTGCGAGAAACCACTTTCGCTGAAAGCTAAAAATTCTCTCAGCGTATCCGTAGCCTGTTTGAATGAAAAAGTACCTCCTGAAAGATTCCCTTCAATGATTTGAGGATTTGTTTTCGAACTTACATCCCATACATGATGAGTACCCGACATCCCGGAAACAGTAAATAAGCTAACGTTTCCGGCTCCTACCGAATTCACATCCCTGAACAACATCGAGTTCCCGAAAAACACAAGATTTCTTCGTCCTACTATCTGAATAAAATCCAAATATGCTTTTACCGAAGCATTTACCCGGTTAAATGTAAAACTGAGTTCAATTGGAGAAGAGACCGGATTGATGCTAAAACTCGCGTTATTGCGGGCATAATCTGCCCCAACTGTACTTAACGGCAAGTTATTAACCTGGCTACCATTGTAACTCACCTGGAAATTATTACCCATTCCGCTTCCGTTATTTGCAACAGCATATTCCACCTGGAGCGGAGTTCCCGGATCTACATTCGGAACAGAGAACTTGAAAGCCTGTGTCAGGGTGGCGTCAAATTGTTCACCATACCAGCGTTGTCCGCCCTGTACCAAATTAACAGCTTCATTTTCATGAATATCATAATAGGTATAAGAACTTACGGTTTGCGTTGATGGCAAAGGTGATTCCGGTAAACTTTGAATCCGAAGAGGCAGATCAGCCGCGTCAATATGAATGAAATAAGTATTCACCACACTGTAAATGTGCATATTTCTGTCAAAATTGGTTCCGGTACCATGATCCCATCGGTTAGGACCGGCTCCAAAAAACAAAAAGTATTCGTTTTCATCAAACGTAGTATCTGAATTACCAACAAATTGAATGGAGTTCTTCTTCAGATCATCCATGTACGGATCACTATTTAATTCCGAAAGCCTTCCATCCGCATTCCCATATAAGTTAATTGTTTTCGGGTCCAGATTTTCGACATCCACTCCCATACTTTCGAAAAACGCTCTGTTTAATTGAAAAACCCCATCATTTGAAACCGTAATCTTATACCAGGAACCACTGTTAAGTACTGAATTTGCAGCATAACTTTTTAAATGGTTCGTAGCAAACGCTGCTCCTGCCGGAGTCAATCTCAATTTATAAGAAGTTATTTTTTGATATCCTCCCGGAGTTTGTATATAAGGAGTGCATTTTGAAGTCAGGTAACTTTCATTTCTCGATTTGGAAACTTTGGCTTCAATCTGCGCCGTACCGGGAATCTGTACCTTAATAAAATTCAAATAATTTGTTTCTACAGCACTGACTCCTTCTGTTTGTACATCGATAATTGCTATTTGATAATTGCCGGGTTTATACTTTTGCTGAAACGAATGGATCGGAAGTTGATTTTCAAAATCTTCCCCAGAAACAAATGGAACGAGCATATTGACGCCATTAATTGACACTTCTTTTGGTTGTAACCATTGAATTTCAACAGAAACATCCTGAGCCACAGACAAATGTCCGATCAGGAGCAAAATAATGAGTTTGTAATATTTGTTAAAAATGTAACTTGCTTGTGTTTTGTCGTTTTTCATAGTACAAAATTCGAAAACTAGATGAATGTTCAATCAAACGTATGAATTCTTTTTTTATTTTTGTGTTTCGGCGATTTAGTTGTAACCATTGTATTTTTTTTTCGTAACATTGGCGAACCAATGCTACAAATTAGCTTGAAAATATTCTTAACCGAATGAGAAATATTAAACTATTAGTGTTTGTTGGATGCTTCTTTGGCTCGTGTCAATTATATGCGCAAGACCCAACCTTTACACAGTTTTACGCAAACCCCTTGTACCTGAACCCAGCTTTTGCCGGATCTCATGGATGTGCACGTTTTTCAATGAATTACCGTAACGAATGGCCTAGTCTTTCGGGGAACTATGTTACCTATAGCGCATCTTATGACCAATACTTCAAAAACATCTCAGGTGGAATAGGAGTTTTAGCTACTCATGACCAACAGGGTCAGGGCACAATTAACACATCTATGTTAGGCTTGATTTACTCTTACCACTTGAAAGTAAACAGAAAGTTTGCAATGCTTTTTGGAGTTCGGGCAGCCTGGTATCAGAAATTCCTGGATTGGGACAAGCTGACTTTCGGAGACATGATTGATCCTAGAAGAGGTTTCATCTATCAAACAGGTGATTTGAGAAGAGGCGGTTCAAGAGGCTTTTTTGATGCTTCAGCAGGATTTGTAGGATATTCTAAACACTTCTTTTTCGGAGGAGCAGTTCATCACTTAAACATGCCGAATGAATCGGTAATTATTGGTAATTCACCAATGCCTATGCGATTTACAGGACATATGGGAGCTGAAATCCCATTAGGAGGTAAATCTAAATACAACAATACGACTTCCATCATGCCGAACGTGATATACCAATATCAACAGGGTTTCCAGGAAATTAATATCGGTACATACATCAAATACGGCGCATTCAATGCGGGTGCCTGGTTTAGAAACAGAGATGCATTCATCCTTACAATCGGGGTGACTACACCTTCTTTCCGAATCGGTTACAGTTATGATGTTACAGTTTCACGATTAAACAATGGTGTTTCAGGTGGTTCACATGAAGTTTCATTAGGTATCTACACTAAATGTAAAGGCCCGGTGAAAACGTTCAAAACAATCTCTTGTCCATCATTCTAACTATTTTTTGTAACCTTTTGTTGATAATCCGTTTATAAACTTAACTTTGGTGTCCCAAAAAAACGAAAAACAAACCAAGCATATGAAAATGTTGCGTTTATTTATCTTAGCAGTTGCAGGTGTTGCAATCGCTTCATGTAGTCGAGATTCATCCTCATCAACAGGATGGGACTACAACAATGTACAGCATGGAGGCTTTCAAAAAGTTCCGTTTGTAGATCAGGAAACCGGTCCCGGACTAATTCTGATTGAAGGTGGTACATTTACTATGGGTATGGTTGAACAAGATGTCATGTTTGATTATAACAACCGTCCTGCTCGTGTTACCGTTTCATCTTTTTACATGGATCAAACAGAGGTAACGAATTTCCATTGGTTGGAATACTTATACTGGATCAGAAGATCTTATGAAAAGTATAACATGGTTTATCGAAATGCTTTGCCGGATACGCTTGCATGGAGAAGCCCGTTGGCATTCATGGATAAATACGTAGATTACTATCTTCGTCACCCTGCTTATAGAGATTATCCGGTTGTTGGAGTATCTTGGTTGCAAGCAACTGACTTTTGTAAATGGCGTACAGACCGTGTGAATGAGTATATCCTAATCCGCGAAGGTGTTCTTGGATGGGATATTGATGCGGCTGATGCCGAAACGTTCAATACAGATGCTTATTTAGTAGGTCAATTCGAGCAAGATGAAGAACTTGGCGGAAGAAAATTAAAAGATACAGATCCAACTAACAGAGATGGTAAAAAATTAGGTGAGCGTATCGTTCGCATGGAAGATGGAATTCTTCTTCCAAGATACCGTCTCCCAACTGAAGCTGAATGGGAATATGCAGCGCTTGGATTAATCGGAAACCTTTCTGAGGGTACTGAAGTAATCACAGAGCGTCGTCAATATCCTTGGAACGGTCACTTTGTTCGTCAGGACAACAAAGAATTTACAGGTGCGATCCGCGCTAACTTCGTAAGAGGTAAAGGGGATTACATGGGGGTTGCCGGTCGTTTGAATGACGGTGCGGATGTTACAGCTCCGGTTGAATCTTTCTGGCCGAATGACTACGGTTTATATCACATGGCAGGTAACGTTTCTGAATGGGTAATGGATGTTTACCGTCCGCTTTCTTCCGAAGATTTCGATGAATTCCGTCCGTTCCGTGGAAATGTTTTCCAAACGAAAGTGTTGAATAACGACGGAGTGGTTGAGCAAAAAGATCAACAGGTAATGTATGATGTACATGGTATGAAAGAATACCTGAATGCTTTTGAGCGTGTACGCTACCAACGTGTATCTGCTGCAAACCATGATCCGAACGATACTATTATTCCCGGAGGAACTCAAATGCACAATAAAGCTGAGTACCGTACAAAACGAGGAGTTGCACCGGATCCTTACTATGTTTCCCATGGAAAAAAGAAAGATTCGGTAGAATTAGCTTTAATTGCACGTATCAACGAAGTATTGGACAGAGCAATTATGGACAAAAACGAAAAATACGATATCGAAGCATCTTCACTGGTACAAGATGAGATCTTTGAAGGAATTTTCGCAGAAAGTACAAGACAGGGTCGTGATGAAGAATATTCATTCGAGATCATCCCAATGCTTCGTGAAGGATTCAATCAGTTCATTATTGGTACTCCGGGAAAATTGAAGTACAGAAATGTAACTGAAGAGGAAAACATTGGTCGTTTGAACTACCGTAAAGATGATTATATTGATTATTTGGATGGTGATATTGAAAGTTCCATTTACTACGACAACGATGATCGTAAGAATGGTATCAACGAAGCAACTCGTGATCCTCATCTGATCATGTACCAAAACGAATATGAAACATACGATTTGAATGGTACACCAATCAAACCGGAAGACAGAACATCCTGGCCAACAACTTTGATCTCTGATAAATCAAGAGTTTACAAAGGTGGTTCTTGGAGAGATCGCGCGTACTGGTTGAACGCAGGTTCCAGAAGATACCTGGATGAGGCTCAATCAACTTGTACAATCGGATTCCGTTGTGCGATGGATCGTGTTGGAAGTCCGGTAGGTCACAACTACGGTAAAAAGAAACAGAAGAAAAAATAATTTTCAATTATTAATAGAAAACCGGCATCCGATATTTATCGAGTGTCGGTTTTTTTTATGACACATGGAAGCAATATATACCTTATTTCAATCCAGCACAGGGGTAGAAACCGATACGCGGAAAATTCAAGAGGGCTCTTTGTTCTTTTGTTTGAAGGGAACCAATTTCGATGGTAATGCTTTTGCTGAAGAAGCAATCAGACTGGGAGCTATAGCCGCAATTATTGACAATCCGGATTATCAGATTGAAGGAAAAACAATTCTGGTTGATGATGTGCTGCATACTCTCCAGAACCTGGCCAGACATCATAGAAATCAGTTTCATATACCAATCATTGGAATTACCGGTAGTAACGGAAAAACAACTTCCAAAGAACTTATTTCAGCTGTACTGGAAACACAACTTCACGTTCATTATACTCATGGGAATCTGAACAATCACATTGGAGTTCCATTAACGCTTTTACAGCTTAACGAAAAGCACGAAATTGCCGTTATTGAAATGGGAGCCAATAAGCCGGGAGATATTAAAGAATTGGTCGAAATAGCTTTACCAACACATGGAATTATTACCAATATCGGCAGAGCTCATCTGGAAGGATTTAAATCATTGGAGGGAGTCGTTAAAACCAAAACCGAACTCTTTGATTTTTTAGCTCAAAACCAAGGACACATCTTTGCCAATAAGCAAGATGAAACAATTGTCAATAAGCTTCCCTCAAACACGCAAAACCATTTCTATAATGATGATTCGGAATTGGGAGGCTCCTTATTAAAACTCAATCCCCTGGTCGAGATGGCATGGTTTGAACCTAATTATTCGAGTCCGCCTATTCAAACCAACCTGGTTGGAGAATATAATTTCATCAATTTCCTGGCCGCCATTCGAATCGGAAGATTCTTTGGGATAAGTCCTGAGAATTGCAACAAAGCAATTTCAGACTACGAACCAACAAACAATCGTTCACAGGTTAGCAAAACGGAAAGAAATACCTTGATCGTTGATTGCTACAATGCAAATCCGACAAGCATGCACTCTGCCCTATCCAGCTTTGCGAAAATAGATAATCATGCAAAGATCTTTATACTTGGTGACATGCGGGAAATGGGAGATGATGCTCCGATGGTCCACGAAGAAGTTATTCGGCAAACGATTGATCTTCGGTTAAGTGGTTTCTTTATCGGCGAAGAGTTTTTGAAATTCAAAGGAATGCATCCCAATGCGATCTTTTTGAAATCAACCGATCCATTGATTGAACATTTCTCCCAGAATCCTCCGTCGGATTTATTGATTCTTTTGAAGGGATCAAGAGGGATTTCGCTGGAAAAGGTTATTCCATATTTATAATA
>CAMPIU010000078.1 GCA_946886545.1 uncultured Flavobacteriales bacterium
AAACTGCACAACAGTGATCTTGCAGCAACACTGGATCGCGTACCATTTGAGTACTCGGATGATTAGGGTAAGATGACTTTTAAGTTTGAAGGAAGCTGGGATCCTAAACCAACGGATAAACCGGTGAATTTTAACTGATTGAATATTTAATTTCTTACTCGACTGTAAATAACCCGTTTTTTATAGCGTACATTACTAGTCCGGCAACATTTTTAGTACCGGTCTTTGCAATAAGGCTTCTTCTGTGATTGTTAATAGTGAGGGGAGATACGAAGAGATTAGTAGCGATTTCTTCCGTAGAAAATTCTCGGCAAATCATTTGCAGGACTTCAATCTCCCTGGAAGTGAGTTTGTTTCCCTTTTCGAAAGTATGTTCCCTTCTGGCAAGTTCCTTTAAAAAGGGTGTGCGGATAGCAGCAGCATAATATTCTTCTCCCTGAGTTACGATTTCAATGGCAAGTATTACCTCTTTTATAGAAGAATCTTTCGTTAGGTAACCATTGGCGCCAAGGTCATAGGCCTGCAGCATCTGATTCAACTGATTGTGCATGGTAAGCATCACAACAGGAAGTGTGGGAAATTCACTTTGTCTTAACGCTTTCAAGCATTCCAAACCATTCATTTCCGGCATTTCCACATCCATTAAAACAACATTGACCTCACTCCTGCGAATAATTGCCAGAGCATCTTTCCCATTGGAAGCTTCTACAATTTCAAAGTCAGGATTGGATTGCTTCAAAAGCAGGTGAATACCTTCTCTAAAAACAAAATGATCATCAACGATTAGTACTTTCATAACTGATTTTTTGAAGGGGGATCATAATTTGTAAGTTCATGCCGGATGGACTTGGAAGTTGGTTCCAGAGTTGCCGGCCTCCTATGATCTCAATGCGCTTTGTTATATTCTGTATTCCCAATCCGAGAGTGACCGATTTCAATTGAAATCCTTTGCCGTTATCTTCGTAACTGAGGAATAAATAATCGGGTGTTCTTTCTACCTGAATAGCCACTTGTGTTGCCTGGGCATGACGTACGGTATTAATGAGTAGTTCCTGGAAAACTCTAATTAATGAAGTCCCCTTAACCGGATCTACCAAAGGAAAGTCGTCTGGTATGGACAGCACAATGTCGATATTCCCGAATTCCCGGATAAATGAGATCTGTTCCCGGAGTACGGTTTGAAAGGCTTTGGTAGAATTGACCTCAGAGGAAATCATGTGTGCAATATTCCTGCATTGATTAATTGCTTCCTGTACCTGACCTTGCATTTTTAACAACAATTCTTTTTGTTCAACAGTTTGGGTTTGCTCTACAAGAAAACCAATTTGCATTTGTGTAATGGAAAGCATTGGGCCCAGGTTGTCATGTACTTCCCTGGAAATGCTTGTCCGTTCGCGTTCCTGTGCAGTTATAATGGACTCGATGGCATTTGCTTCATTTTTCCGGAGTTGTCCGTAAAGGCGGTTGATAACAATATAAATCCCTATTCCAAATATAATAAGGAGCAAGATAACAACAACTAAGATGATGAGAATAACTTTATCCACGGCGCAATTTTAGAATTTCTGTGATGAAAATGAATGCTAAAACAGTATAAAAAAGAAAGATATTGAAAACGTGTATTTGGTAAAATAATTCATGTAAGGCAGCATTGGCCATTGTTATTTTTATATCTCGCCAATAAAAGGAAGTAACAATGGTGGATATCAGAAAGTAGATCAGGAAGATTAAATTGATTTTTAATTGAAACCTGAAATAATCCGCTTTTGGAGTAATAAGTAAATCTGTCAATTGTAGCAGAAAAGCCATAAAAAAAACGCTGAAAATAAGCAGACATGAACTACTGGGTAGAATACAACGTGGGTGATAATATCCTCCGTAAATAAGATGTCCGACTAAAATGCTGTATAAAATGAAATAGGCATATTTTTTCCAGGCTGTTTGTGTGTTGATAAACAGAAATCCGAATAAAAAAGGAGTTGATAAAGTGAAATAGATGCTGAATACAAAGCTGTTGTAAATGCCGTGTCTTGCAAGGTGCAATGAAACAGATTCGGAAAGGAAAGCTACAATTAAGTAGATCAATAAAAAACAAACTCCTAAAATAAAGTTATTTAAAGGTGACACTTTTTTCCATGATTCAGGAAGCTTGGCAAGGGACTTATATAGCTTAAATAAAAGTATCGCTGCCAAAATGATCTCACACCCGATTATTGACAAATAAATAATATCAAATAACATTTCTTTTTTTGAAATAAAGTCTCAATTTGTCTAAAGGTAAACAGATCTCAAATATGTCATGCATCATGATCTGAAAACTACTCAGACAAACCGCAAGATGTTTGATTCATCTTACGGCTGTTGAGTGGTGACAAGGTGGAGGATAAAGCGAAAAATATCCTGGGGTTAATCAAAATGATCAACGTTTTTATCTGAAACCAAAGGTATAGAGCTTGCAGAAAACAGATATGCTTAGTTCTAAGCATATTTTAAGAAAATTCACGGGAGATGGATTATTCCTTATTTCGTGTTATCTGCGTCGTAATTTCATGATTTCGCTAAGGAATGCAAGTGCTATTGAGGTGTAAAGAAGTATTGCAATAGAATAATTGATGTAATAAATCACTTCAGTAGGATCGAGACCATGGATATTAAAAGTAAAGGTAATACTGGATAGAAGTGATTGGATCAGGATACTGAGACTGATCTTTAACTGAAATCTGAAATGATCCGATTTAGGGTTGATAAGTAAGTCCGTTAGATGAAGAAATGTTCCTGCGAATATGGTCATGCTTATAATTTGTTCCGTATCAGTAGTTAATATCGAGTTTGGATTATAGTAACCTCTCCAAATAAAGTGGATCACAAGAATAAAATACAACACAGCATACAGATATCTTTTCCAGCTTGTTTGTGTGTTGATAAAAAGAAAAGCAAACAGAAAGGGAAGGTGGAGCGTATAGTTTGTAGTGATTACAAAATGGTTGTAAATACCATTTCTTGCCAGGTTAAAGGCAATTATCTCACCAAGGGAAATAATAAGCAGGTAAATACCCAGAAACAAAACACTCAATTGAATTTTTTTTAGGGATGCAGACTTTCGCCATTGCTTGGGTAGATTTTCGGATTGTTTTTTTAACAATATCAGTAAAATGACAGAAAAAACAATCCCCATTCCAAGTATAGACTGATAGGTTATTTCATAAAGCATAGTTAATTCTATAAATAAGGTGATTTGTTTTTATTCCAAACTTAAAAATAGACTTTTTATCAGATATGTGACCAGATGAAATGAATCAGACAAGGTTCGTCTTATCTGCACGATACAGTTTTATAATTTCGAAAATGAATACACAAGCAAATGAAGAATAGAACAGGAGCATGTTTCCGATTTGAATCAGGAAAACAAAAGGGAAATCGATCACATTGTCTGAAGTTTTATCCGACCAATGAAAGGATGTAAGAATGTCAGCCATGAGAGCAAAGATCAAAATGATCAGGTTGATCTTTAGTTTAAACTTGAAATGATCCGTTTTAGGATGAATCAGTAAATCCGTTAAATGCAATAAAGCGGCTAGGAAAAATATGCTGTTCAGTAATAAGGAGGAGGAGGTAGTAAGAGACGAAAGCGGGTGGTAATGTCCGCCATTGATCAAGAATCCTATAAGAATGGAATACAATATAAGGTAACTATATCGTTTCCATCGGGTTTGTGTGTGGATAAACAAAAAACAGAACAAGAGCAGGGTGGCTGTGGTGAAGAAGATGGTGAATACATATCCGTTCGGAATATTGTTACAGGCAAGATATCCGGTAACTAACTCGTTGAAAAAAGCTAATATTAAAAAGATGAGTAAGAAAAAAACACTCAGGTTGAAATTTTTTGAGGCAGTGGATTTTCTCCATCCTTCCGGTAACCTGGCTGTAGATTTACGCAACATATTCAGAAATATGACGGAAGTAATGATTCCCAATGCTATTACGGACAGAAATAATATAGATAGAGCTAACACGTTTGTTTTCGATATTAATGTTTCAACCTCATAAAAAATAGCTAGTCTGGCAATGATAACTTTTCTTTCGGTTTAAAAGTAGATTTTTTACATAATTCAATTAATCGCAGCTATTAGAATTGGCTGATTCCTCTATCGGCAAGCTGTATGGAACTTCTTGCGGCTTCAAGAATGACTTAGTGTTAAATAATGAGGTGAATATGAATTTCGGTCTTATTCGTTAAAGAGTGAAACAAAGTTAGGTGGCTCAAACCAAATAAATATGCTTAGAACTAAGTATGTTTTTAGAATATGAGGGATTAAGTTAATCCCCGAAAGGATCAATTAAAAAGACAGAATGAATTCGGAATTCTCGCTGGATTACTGAAAATACGTGTTTACAAACAAGAGAATTTTGGCGACATAATCATTCGATTGGGTCTGGTTCCAATTACCATGTCCTGCTCCCTGATACATCGTTGCCTGGTTGTAAACTCCATGAGCAGTAAGTGCATCATGCAAACGGGCCATTTGTGTGGAAGGAACTAATGGATCAGAATCTCCGTAAAAAGAGATTGTTGGGGGTGAAGCAACAGTTACACGGAGAGCCGGACTAACTTCTTCGATTCCCGCCTGATTTTGAGTGCCTCCCGGTATCAAAACATTGTAAAAAGAAGCGTAAAGCGGATTGTTCTGATAATTCGGGTCTGTGAAATCTGTGGGTCCGACCGTATTACAAATACCTTTTACATGGTGATCAGGGTCAAATCCGTAAGAGTAAAGCAGGGAAAGGTGTCCGCCGGCAGAACTTCCGAATAGAAAGTATTGGGAGGAAACATTGTATTTCGGATCGCTTATTTCTGTTAAAGCAGATTGAATGTCGTGGATTTGTTTCGTATATGCCGGACTTGCTTCTGTCGCCAAACGGTAATTAATATTGATAATGGCATGATTCGGATAATAGGTTTTAAGGGAGTTCAATAAATAGGTGAAATCTGCTTTATCACCACCACTCCATCCGCCTCCATGGATCAATACGAACACTTTGGTAGAACTTGTGCTTCGGTTAGCTGGAAGGTAAACATCCATTTTCTGCTGGCTGTCTGTTCCATAGGAAATATTCTGTAAATCGTAAGCCTGATTTGCATTGTAGGTCGTTTCGGGATCCGGGGTGTCTTTTTTACACGCCGAAATAACGAGAAGCAATAAGAAAATTACCGGAGCAAACAGCCGTTTTGAAAACGTGAAATTCAAATACATAAGTTAAAGTCTTTGTACTAAAATAAGATTTTTTATGCAGTTTCCTAGTCAAATGAGATTAACCTGACAATTTTAAAAAAGAATCGAGTTTCTATTAATTGGAATTTAATCGACGTCGGATTTTTATAACCTCATTAAGTATAGCAAGTGCAAATAAGAGGTAAAAAAAGACCGTGCTGAAATATTGAATGTAGAAAATAAGATCGGAATTTTCGCTAAAACCTGAAATGAAAAATGAGGTCATAATGGAAGCAATAAGTCCATGAATCATAATAATTAAACTGATTTGTAATTGGAACTTGAAAAAATCAGTTTTTGGCTTGAGAAGCTGGTCTGTTAGATGTAAGAAAGCGGCAACGAAATGAACGCTGAATGTAAACAAAACAGTACTAACTGGCATAACACTGTCAGGATGATAATATTCTCCAGATATAAGATGTATGATCAATGAAAAGTAAATAATGAAATATGCATACCGCTTCCATCTTGCTTGTGTGTTGAGGAAAAAAAAACCAAATAGAAACGGGAGAGAAAAGGTGTAGCAGATACTGGTTACAAAATGGTTGTAAATTCCATGTGCTGAAAAGTAACTGGAAATTGCTTCACAAATAAAAGTAATGATGAGGTGAATCATTAAAAAACAAACACCCAAACCAAAGGTATTTATGGATGAAGAATTTCTCCATGATTTGGGAAGTTTTTTATTAAATCTGCGTAATTCCGATAAAAGTATCGCCGCAAAGAGAATTCCTGCAATCAGTATGGAGAAATAAACATAATCTTCAAATAGCACACTTTAATTTTTAGGTTTCCGGAAAAACAAAAACAGTTTAATAGTTATTTATCTTGATCCAAAAGTAGAGAAAACGAGAAAGCTGTAAGTGCTTATTTCTTATGATATTTTAAGGAAATAGAATTTTGTCTAATATTAACTGAAGTTCAGTTGAATTTAACACTGAAATGCTCTGAATTAACACTTTTTGGCACCGAATTTGCTAATCACGAGTTTTGCAAAACACATGAATAAACTTGTTACACTTTTTAGCGTTTTTATTGGTTTCTCGGCAGCTTATAGTCAGATAACTATCGGGACCCCGGGTGCTCAGCAGATTTTCGGGGCGGTTTCGAGCGTGGGAAGAGATATTGTACGAGCTGCGGAATACAAGAAAGAGAAGGAAGAACAAGAAGCTCGGGAAGCGGAATTTGCGGGAATTGTTTCCAGAGCAGATGAATTGTTTATAGCAGGAAGATACCAGGAAGCCGGTGAGCTTTACAATCAGGCTTTAGCACTCAAACAGGATCAATACCCAAGAGATCAGATCGCGAGATGTAATGCCGAATTGGCCCGGGTTAACAAAGAAGAATACCAGCTTCTGATCGATAAAGCAGACAGCTCTTATACGCAAATGAATTACGATTTGGCGCTCCAACACTATACGGAAGCGCTGACAAAAAAAGATCTGCAGTATCCGAAGGATCAGATAGCGAAGATAAAGGCAGATAAAGAACGCTGGAACAAAGTGCATTTCAGTGGCTTAGTGATTTCCGATTCCCGGACAGATGAACTTTCATCGCGTGCTTATGCCAATGATCCGTTTTCTGATTTTGTGAAAACAGGGAAGTATTTCCTGATCGATGAATATTTGGTTTATTCCAACTTTCAGACATTGGATGGGATTGCCGTTCCTGCCAACACCCGTTTGGTAATTTACAGTGAGCCGTATTTCAAAGGACAGGTATTGCTTGATGTGGTTGGCCCGGCAATCATCAATAACCAAACTAAAAAGACTCATATTGCTTCTTCAGAAGCTCATTCGCGTGAATTTATAGCACCTCTTCAAGCAATTTTCCCTCTGTCGGTCCGAAGTTGGAGCACCAGTGATATGAATAAATGGATCAAAGGCTCCATGGAAATAACAACACTTTAATATCTTAAAAATGATGAGAATTACTTTTACCTTATTGGCATTCATTTGTTCTTCAGGTTTGGTGCTTGCACAAAACGGAGGAAGAACACCAGCGGATACTCAGGAAGCATTCGAAAAAGATCCTTTAATTATTCGCGACACGAGAGAAAGTAGTACTGTTTCTGAAGCAGCTGCTATTATCACTGCTGTCCGGACCGATCTGAACACCCGGGCAAGGGGCACTGCCGGAAGTCCTTCCGCTTTTACGGAGGCAGACTACAAAACACTGACTGTGAATGCGGATAACTTTATGCTTCAGCGGAAGTATGGAGATGCGATTCTCTTGTATAATGAGATCCTTACCAACAAAAGCGATCAGTATGCCAAAGACCGAATTCAGGAAGCACGAGCGCTGCAGGCGAAACAGCAAAAAGAAGAAGAACAACTGAAAAAAGATGAGATCCTGCGTGCTAAAGCGGAATTCGCTTCATCAACCAGGTACGATAAGCACATTGTTCACTTCACAGGCGCCCTGATCTCAGATGAATTTTCTTCCGTAAAAGGGACTAGTAAAGCATTTGACATGAAGGATCGGTATTCCAATTTCCTGCGACCGGGAAAATACAATGTACTTGCTCACGAGCTTCAAAAGTCGAGCTACCATACACTTGATGGAATTGCAATTCCTGCCAATACCCGCTTGATCGTTTATAAGAACCAGCATTGCAGCGGTGAGATTTTACTTGACATTACAGGTCCGGCTATCGTAAACAATGTCATCTGGTCTTATACAGATATTTATAAAGAAGTAAACACCAAAGAGTTCAATGCAGAGCTTCAGCCATATTTCCCGCAGGCCACTCGAAGCTGGAGCGTAACCGATATGCACAGCTGGTCTAAAGGATCTATGGAGATCATGGTGGAAGCAGGGCAGTGAGGTTTTGAATGATATCTCTTCAAAAAAAGGCCGTTTGTTTTCCTTATTTATAGGGATGACAAACGGCCTTTGATAGTAAATGAATTATTTTTTCTCCCAATTTTCTATCTCCTGATCCTGCCAAAGTGATGGGAAGAACTTGCGTTGCTGGGTCCTTGGATTGAGGTATTTTTTCCACTCACTTCCACCGGTAGCGGCCTGGTTTTCTCCCTTACTGTTCAGATAATGTTCTGCAGTTTCCAGGTGTACATTCGGCCACTTGAAATTGTATAAAAAATCAAACTGCCTGAAAGCTTGGATGAGTTCGTCTGATGGATTAGAAAAGCGCAGTAGTTTTTCTTCAAGCGTAACTCCCTGCATTTTTTCGGCTAGTGCGATCAGATCTTCCTGGTATTTTTCTTCAAAAAGCAATAGGGTTTGTGATTTTTGATGCGTTCCGCGTTTCAATCCGGCTTGTTTCCAATACAATTGTTCGAACAAGTCTTTCATGGGTTCTCCGATATGAGGATTTGTCTTATCCGTAAGCAGGTTTTGGATCCTGGTGCAATATAATTCGATAATCCGGAACTGGGCAGACTGAAACCCGCTTGCAGGAGTTAATGAAGCCCGGAATAAGTTGTAATCGTCATAATCCATTCCGTATTTCATCACATCGAATGAATTGATCAGGACTTCAGTGTACTTGATCAGACGGTTCATCTTATTCAGAACTGTTTTTTCCGGTAAATCTTCCCGGACGAGTTGTTTTAGCTCATGGACCATCATTTTGAAGAAAAGTTCCGTCACCTGGTGATACATGATAAAGATCTCTTCATCCTTGAATGTGGTTCGGGGTTTTTGCAGGGAATGCAAAGTTTCAACTTCTATATAATCCCAATAGCACAAGGGTTTACTGTGGAATAATCCTTTCAGATACGTTTCGGGATTTTCTCCCAGGTTTTCGTATTTCTGTTCTATTTGCTCTATCAATGATTTGTTTTCCATAAGATTCCTTTTAGGGATATTAAAATGCTTACTGGCCGGCATTGAACTGGCTTAGTTTTGTTTGCATGACTAAGCTGATCTTTGCTGCCCGGAGATGTGCTTCCTGCGCTTTCTCACCAACGAAGAAGGTATCAATCGTTTCATGGAACATCCGGAGCCACTCCGAAAAATGTTCACCGGAAATCGGTAAATGAAGGTGATGCTGAAGCGGATTTCCTGAATAGGTATGCTTGTCTAAAAGCAAGGTCTGCCAAAAGCGAACCATTTTCTCCAGATGTTCTGGCCAGTGATCCCCGATTTTCTCATTAAAAACAGGACCAAGCAACTCATTTTCGCGTGCTTTGGAATAAAATGAGTCAACCAGAAGTT
>CAMPIU010000079.1 GCA_946886545.1 uncultured Flavobacteriales bacterium
TTATGGTAGTTACATTACTTTCGGCTGTTTCAGCGATTTCGTATGCGGTTTTGGTGGGTACCTATGCTAAAACACAAGAGCAGGCAAATGGATTCGGTGCCATTTCCATCATTATTTTTGCGGCAATCGGTGGAATTTGGGTCCCGAATTTTGTCATGCCGGATTACATGCAGACAATAGGAAACATTTCACCGCTTAAATGGTGTCTGGAAGGATATTACACGCTTTTCTTGAAAAATGGTGCCTGGGGAGAATTAATTGGTACTATATCTTTCTTATTTTTGTTTACTGTAATTTGTCAACTCTTGATATTCATAAAGTTGAGAATTCAAAATTATCTTTAAAATATGACTACAAACAGAGAAGAATTAATCGTTGAGTTCAAAGAACATTTGATCAAATATTTGAATTTGTTGGATTTAACTCCTGCAGACATCAAAAATGACGAGGTTTTATTTGGAGGAGATTTAGGTTTAGATTCCATTGATTCAGTAGAATTAATTGTTTTATTGGATCGTGAGTATGGAATAAAAATCAAAAACCCAACTGAGGGTAGACAGATTTTGGTTGACGTAAATACTATAGTTGATTATATTGTTGCGAATAGAACAAAATAAGATCGATGGCTGAAATTGTTGTTACGGGAATGGGTGCAATCAGTTCAATTGGATTGACAATTGCTGAAAACCATTATTCCTTGAAACAAGAAATCTCAGGAATCCGAAAAGCCAAACATTTTAAATCTCATTATTCCGATTCACTGGTCTTTGGTGAGATCAATCAGAGTGATGAGGAATTATTGCTGGAATTGGGTCTTGAAAAAGGACTTGGCTTTACACGGACAACTCTCATTGCCCTAAAAGCATTCCGGGAAGCTATTCACGACGCACAGCTTAGTCCTCAGGATCTTGCTTCAACAAGAACAGCATTTATAAGCTCAAGCACAGTTGGCGGAATGTGTTATACCGATGATTTGTACCACGACGCAAATTTACAAGGCTCTCCATCCGAATTCGTAAAGAATTATGAAGGTTCTGATCATGCGTTGCAAATTGTCCGCTTGTACGGAATGAAAGGAATCACGGATGTCATCAACACAGCTTGTTCTTCATCTGCAAATGCCATTGCGCTTGGCGCCCGATTGCTGGAAACGGGTAAAGTGGACCGTGTGATTGCCGGCGGAAGCGATTGCCTGGCGAAGTTTACGGTGAACGGTTTCAATTCACTTCGCATCTTGAGCGAAGAACCTTGCAAGCCTTTTGACACCAGTCGCGAAGGCTTAAGCTTGGGCGAAGCCGCAGCTTATGTTGTTTTGGAACGAAAAGCAGATGTTGCGGGTTTAAAAAAGATCCAAGCCCTATTTTCAGGTTTCGGAATTTGCAATGATGCATTCCATCCTTCTGCAACTTCAGATGATGCAAGAGGCCCGAGAATGGCAATGGAGCTGGCTTTGAAACGTGCTCAATTAACCCCGGAAGACATTCAGTATATCAATGCACACGGAACCGGAACTCCCAATAATGATTTAACCGAATCGTTTGCTTTTTCCAAGCTGTTTAAGGATGTCCCACCGTTCAGTTCTACCAAATCCTACGTTGGACACACACTCGCCGCTGCGGGCGCATTAGAAGCAATCTATAGCATTCTTTCCATTCAAAATCAGGAAGTATATCCGAGTTTGCGTGTGGAGGAACCCATTTCAGACTTTTCGTTCCGGCCCGCTTTGAAATATACTCCTGATGTCACTATCAAACATGTTCTTTCCAATTCATTCGGTTTTGGTGGAATTTGATCCTCTTGAATCTTTTATGGATGTATGTAAAAGATCTGTACGCTATTTCTCCTCAGAAGACTCATGACTTATCCTTCGAAAATGGGGATTGGCAAGTATTCAATGAATTCATATACAAAGCCATTGAACCTTCTTACCAAGATATTATTCCCAGCACTCAATTACGAAGAATGGGGAAAGCTGTTCGAATGGGAATTGGTGTTTCATTACCTTTATTAGAACGAAATCCGAAACCCGATGGAATTATTTTCGGAACAGCAAATGGCGGATTGGAAGACTGTATTAAGTTTTTAAATCAAATTGTAGAGTACAATGAAGGGACTTTAACCCCCACAAACTTTGTACAAAGCACACCAAATGCATTAGCGGGACAAGTCGCACTTCTTTCCGAAAACATGGGCTACAACATGACGCATGTCAACGGTTCTTTAGCATTCGAATCTGCTCTGTTGGACGCTTCGCTCTTTTTTGATGAACACACTCAGCAAGAAAAAACCATTTTGCTTGGGGCAGTAGAAGAAATCTCCGACTACAATTACAATATCGACCGTTTGGGAGAACGTTTCAAACAGGAGTTGGTTTCCAACATTGACCTGCTTACTTCCAATACACCCGGTTCCTACTGCGGTGAAGGATCTACTCAATTTTTCCTGAGCAACAATCCTGAAAACAGCCTTGCCAAATTCAGCGGTTTGAAACAATCATCTTATCTTTCTAAGGGTGAAATTGCTGATTTTGTATCGGGTTTTCTTTCGGAACAAAATATAAAGCCGGCTGAGATAGACTGTTTATTGCTTGGCAAAAACGGAGATAGCTTAACAGATTCCTGGTACGATGAGCTCATCGAATTGTTTGGCGATAAACCTACTGTTTACTTCAAAAAATCAGTCGGTGAATACCGTACAGTTAGCGCATTTGCAAGCTATCTGGCAGTTCAGTTACTAAACGGGAAAGCACATCATTTAATAGAAAATGGCGCAACAGCAGAACCGCGCACCATTTTAATCTATAATCATTTTGACGCTATCCGTCACAGCTTAATTCTCATCCAGAAGTAACCATTTATTTTTCAACGCAAAGGACGCAAAATTTGCAAATCTTCTCGGTGCTTCTTCGCGCCTTTGCGGTTAAATTACTTCTTTAGAATGGTAATCGTTTTCCTTCCTTTTAAAGGCATAGTCCCGAAAACAATATCCCAAATTGGTGTAGATACTCCAAAAGCTTTGTCGTGCTGCTGGTAATGATGGATGTTGTGATGCCTCCACCAGAAGTTAAATCGTGCAGGTGCAGGTTTGCTGTGCACCATCCAGTGGATGCTGATATAAGCCAGATAACCCATTAAAAATCCCGGACCAAACACAAATGCCTCATCACCCATTAGAAAATAAAATATGCCTAAAAGAATGCTTGCAATGATCAATCCCGGAACAGGAGGCAGAATAATGCGATCATCGTCACTTGGATATTGATGATGAATCCCATGGAACATGTATTGTAGTCCGGTATCATAAGATGCGTCTTTTATCCTATGATATACAAAGCGGTGTAACATGTATTCCCCAAAAGTCCAGGCAAAAAACCCAAGGAAGAACAACAATATCGTATTCATTGCGGTTCCATGAAAATAAGACACATATACCCAAAGTAAAATAGAAGCCAGTGCACTATATAACACAATAATTATCCAAAGCTTTGTTTTAGTAAGAACCTCCAGAAGAGGCGACTTGAATAGTTTAGGCGATTTTTCATCAGGATAAACACGGAATTCATAATTCTGATTTTTAGATGCTGATTCCATAGAATAGAAATTAGTGAGTATTACTTTTTGAATTAATATGTCAATTTTGGCACTCAGTTGTTCTATTACAACCTGTAACAAAGTTAAAACAACTTTGAACGCAAATAGTTCTAAAACATAACTAAAAAGCGATTTTTTAGTTAAAAAAAACTAATTTCTCTTAGATAAGTTGCAGAAGGATTCTATGGAGCTCTGAATAAGTGGAAGTTTTCAAAATGAAATCAACGGTCTTCCCGCTATTTACAATAACTCGGGAAGTTGTAGTGCCCCAAGCCAAAATTTTAGCTTCTTTGGGGATAGAGTTCACCGAAATAAAGCTATAATAATTAGACGGACTTGTAAATATGTAAATTGAAAAAACCGTTCTAAACAGAATCGGGTCTTCAACCGTTTCATATACTACCAACGGAATTTTCTGTGTGTCAGAGAGTTCGGTTTCGATAGATTTGTTGGATCTGGTTGATTGCGGAAAAAGCACACGTCGAGGGCCCAGCCATTCTTTAAACTGATTTGCAATCTCCTTTGGGTTCCCGGCATTTTCGCCAAAAAAAGACACCACATATCCCTTTGATTCAATATGATTTTTGGTTTCCACCCCAATACAAGCAATCTGTTGATCTGATTCCAAAATAAAGTGGTCAGAAACAAAGAAATCAAATGAGCGTGGAGACGAAAAGAAAACGACCTCCCAATCATTAGGAACTTCAAAAGGAACTTGTTGAAAGGAAATAAATGATCTTCTTGCTAAGAGAATTCCGTTTTTATTGCAAAAATCAACTATTGGAAGAGAGGAATCACTATTGGAACTAAGAAATATACTCTTGATCTTCATCCTCTTCAGCCAATAAAGCTTCTAAAACTACATCAACCATATCCAAATCATGCGGACCTTCAAATTCAAACCATTGAGCTCCTTGTTCCCAATCGTGTGCAAACGCCACCAGTAACCTTCCTTCTTCCGGGCAATATGCCCCGAGCGGTAACTGACAACCTCCCTGCAAACGATTCAAAACCGTTCTTTCCAAAGCAATTTGAGATTGAATATCTTCGTGATTCATGGCTTGCATGAAATTATACAATTCGTGGTCGCTCTCCCTGATCTGCAATGCCAAAACACCTTGTGCAGGAGCCGGGATGAATTGTTCGGGATCCAAAACCATTTCATGCATTCCCTTCAGATCCAATTTCAAGCGGTCCAAACCGGCCTTTGCAAGCAGAATAGCATCGTAGTCACCGTCCACCAGTTTTTGAAGTCGCGTTGGAACATTTCCACGTAAATCTTTGATCGTAACATCAGAACGGTAGCCAACCAATTGCGATTTTCTTCTTGCAGAAGACGTTCCTACAACAGCACCTTCTTTCAAGCTCCAAAATGCCGTTTCATCAAATGCTTTCGGGTGAATCAGCAACACATCGGCAGGATTTTCTCTTTCCGATACTGCTGCTATGATTAATCCTTCAGGGGGATTTGTTTCCAAATCTTTATGAGAATGTACTGCCAGATCAATGGTTTCCTGGAGCAGAGCCTGTTCAATTTCTTTCGTGAAAAAGCCTTTTCCTTCCAATTTATCAAAACTCAGGTGTTGAATTTCATCTCCCTGTGTTTTAATGATGGTGATTGTAACTTCAGCTCCCAGAGCTTCCAGCTGGTTTTTCACATGATTGGCTTGCCAAAGTGCTAAATCACTTCCGCGCGAACCGATACGAATTTTTCTCATGAAGTAAAATTACGATTTAAACATGATTTCTTTTGCCATAATCATCGGCATGCTCATGTATTTTTTCTCCATGTAACCAACCACTTTTTCCAAAATCTCCATCGAAGAAGGATCCAGCTGATCCAATTCATTCTTAAAGATTTCATTGAAAGCAGTTGCACGAATATCTTTGACCATTTGAGGAACAGGTCTCATGGCAACTTCAATCGCCCGCATCTTTGCAATATTGCGAAATTCATTATTCGCTTCCTCTAAAATCTGTTCCACATGAATCACTTCTTGCGAGCGTTCTTTCAAATGACCATCTGAAATCTGTTGAAGAACCTCTATCGAAATAGTTCTTGTTGGGTAATTGGCATGAACTTCAGGAGAAATATCGCTTGGCAATGCCAAGTCGACAGTAATCTTGGGATTTGATTCGCCATTCAATAAAGTGGAGTACAATTTTTCATCCACGATCACATCTTCGGAACCAGTACAGGAAACCAAAATGTCAAAACCTTCAGTATAGTTTTCAAGTTCACTTAAAGGGTAAGCTTTCCCACCCAATTCTTCTGCCAGTACTTCAGCTTTTTCAAGTGTTCTGTTGAAGATCACAAAATTGTTCATTCCATGCTTCTTCAGAAAACGCAGCATCGCAGTATTTGTAACACCGGCACCAATTGCCAAAACACGGGCATCCTTCGGAGCATCCATTCCAACCAGGCGCTGATAGGCAATAGAAACTACAGAAACCGGTTTCATGGAAATCTTTGTTTCCGTATAAACGCGTTTTGCCGTTTCGATCGTATGTCGGAATAAAATGCGCAAAGCATCACCTGAAAGCCCCAAATCACGGGATTGTTCATAAGCCTGACGAACCTGGGTAATAATCTCCCGTTCCCCGATAACCAATGAATCAATTGAAGCTGCAACTCTCAAAGCATGATTTACCGATTCCATTTTTCCGTAAACAATTGCTTTCGAGGTAAAAAAGTTCACTTTCTCCTCATCGAAATCAGGATAAAGGGAGGAAAAGAAATCAAAAAGAAACTCGGGAGAAACAATTTCATTGGTAACTAAAAAGTATTCTACCCGGTTACAAGTCGACAAAAACATAATTTCATCAATATGCAAACGTTCTTTAACGGATTGGAAACGCTGTTGAACAGAATCCTGTTCTATATGCAAAACTCCAATTTTGGAGACTTCCAAATTTCGATGCGTAAATGCGATTGTGTGCAGTTGCTTAATCACGATGGTAACTTTCTAGCTTTATGTCTCGCAAAATTGGGAAAGAAGTAGCTTTCAATTGTCAGAAAACTGTCAGGTGTTTTAATTTAGAATGGATATAAACAGACCGAAAGGCAGAAGAATAAAGGGTTAACGGAAAATCGGGAGTGGTATACATGACGAAAATCATGTTTTTGGGCGTTCTAAAACAAGCAAAAACAAACCAAAATCATAAAAGCTATGTGGGATATGAAATTACTGGGTTTTCTGAATCCCTAAATAAACCAACAAAGATGGCACAACTACTGTAACAATGGTCACCAGTATATTTATATTGAATTTCTTTTGGTCCACTTTGGAATCGGTTGGTCTCGATTCAAACCTATATGCGATATCCGTTGAATCGTAATAAGCAACCAAATCCATATATTTCCCGATCTTCCTTTTTCCGTTAGTCTCCTTCAGCATAAAAGGCACAGTTTTACGGTCAGTAGTGCGATACTTGTAAATAAATGACCGATATCCTGTAGAATCATAAATATCCATATCGTATGGTGTTATTCCAAGTCTTTGATTTACAGTATCTATACTCATACCTGTTTTTAGCTGCATTACCTGTTCCACATGAGTGTATTTAGGTGCAGAAACAATACACGATTGTAAAAAAATTGCGGGAATCAGCATCATTGCCAGGATCTTGTTTCCGTTTTTCATGTTGTAATCAAAAATGGATTGACAATCAAATTACTAAAACCGAGAGAAAATAGGAAGCCATTAAGTCAGCGAACCAACAGAATTAACTTCTTTTTACATTTCGATTTTGAATTTTGATCCTCATAGTTATCAGGGTTTATTATTTCCCACCATTCTCATGCAAGTCTCTCAAACAATTCTGATCAAATACAGGAATGGGTGTGTTTCCAACCAGGTTTGAAAAGATGCTTCCTGTTTCCACTTCCCAATACATGAGGCAATTTGAATTGTCACAATGAGAACCATGTGCAGCATCCTGGTGAAGATTATACATGACGGACCCTAGATTTACCAAACCCAGAATATGCCCGAACTCGTGATTGATAACAGCCGTTTCCAGTTTGTATAATTCCGGTTCTCCGAAACCTCCCGAATTATCTTTTAACGACTTTTCATAAATTACCATAGAGGTGTTGTAATAAGCATGGCCCAATACCATACTTGAACCCTGGTTCTCATTGGAAGGTCCGTCCAAAAAGAGAAAACAAACTGCCAGGTCTTTCTTGTATGTAAACTCCTCTCTGTTATCACTTTCAAGCGTTTTCACATCATCTATTGAATAGGAAGTTTTACCCTGAGCGCCAATCTCTTTAAAAACAAGACGGATTCCATCGGGTTTATTACAAGTACTTGTAATGAGTTGCTTTAAATTATCGATCGCTTGATCTGTTGGTTTGAAACCGGCCATATAAATGATTTCAACAGAAATTGATTTATACTTCTTATCCGATAGAATGTCATTGGCAGAGTAACCAACTTCCTGTCGATGAAATTTCTGAATACGGCGTTTACTGTCCTTTTTGCAAGCTGGAGCTATCATAAGCAAAAAAGCTAAAACCAGAAATGTGATGGATTTCATAAAATAGTGTTTCACCCCAAGTTACTAATTTATTAGAAACCCAGAAGAATTTTAGCAAATAGAATCAGTCAACAATCCTTTTACGTTTACCTTTTGCCTTTTAAGATTTCAGTTTTAACATGAAAGTGTATCTTTGGTGCCCACAAACCTTTTTTCATGAAAGAAAAGAATGCTGAATTAATTCAAAAACGTGATGCTGCTCAATTAGGCGGCGGACAAGCAAGAATTGACAAACAACATGCTCAAGGGAAACTAAGCGCACGGGAACGAATTACTTTGTTGATGGACGAAGGCTCATTCCAGGAAATCGGAATGTTTGTGGAGCATCGTGCTACTTCCTTTGGATTAGAAAAAACAAAAAGTCCGGGTGATGGAGTAATTACCGGTTTCGGAACGATCCACGGAAGAGTTGTCTATGCTTTTTCCCAGGATTTTACTGTTCTTGGAGGTTCTCTTTCAGAAACACATGCTCAAAAAATCTGCAAGGTATTGGATCTTGCCATGAAAAATGGTGCTCCGGTTATCGGGTTAAATGATTCAGGTGGAGCAAGAATCCAGGAAGGAGTAGTTTCTTTAGCAGGCTACGCAGATATTTTCTATCGCAACACGCGCGCTTCCGGAGCAATTCCTCAAATATCGGTAATCATGGGACCATGTGCCGGCGGTGCTGTTTATTCTCCCGCATTGACAGATTTTGTCTTCATGGTGGAAGATACTTCATACATGTTCGTAACCGGACCAAACGTAGTAAAAACAGTAACACACGAAGAAGTTAGTTCAGAAGATCTGGGCGGAGCGAAAGCACATGCGGAAAAATCCGGGGTAACTCACTTCACTGCCGCAAATGATGTGGAATGTTTGAGAAAAGTACGTGACTTGCTTACTTATATGCCGCAAAATGCAATGGAGTTGGCACCGGAATATGGAACAGCTTTATTCGCTAAAGAAAAAATAAACCGCATTCAGAATATCGTTCCGGATAATTCCAACTTGCCGTATGATATTCGCGAAATCATTGATTGCTTGATCGATGACGATACATTCCGCGAAGTACAAGCCGAATTCGCCCCTAATATTGTAGTTGGATTTGCACGCTTAGATGGAAGATCTGTTGGAATAATTGCAAATCAACCTGCTTCAATGGCCGGGGTTTTGGATATTGATTCTTCCCGAAAAGGAGCACGATTTGTTCGTTTTTGTGATTCATTCAATATTCCGCTTTTAGTTTTGGAAGATGTACCTGGATTCCTTCCTGGAACAGACCAGGAATGGCGTGGTATTATTA
>CAMPIU010000080.1 GCA_946886545.1 uncultured Flavobacteriales bacterium
CTACAGTAATTAACACTATAACTATTGCGTATGAAAAAGTACATGCTACTCGCGTGTGTCTTGTATCTTCAACTTACTTATAATAAGGTGATTGGTCAGCAGGATCCAAGAGTTGTCAGATGGGTTTCCGCCCATCCCTCTGTCTATATTTTTTCTGAAAAAAACTATGAACAACTTAGTTCAGATTTCAAATCCAGGTTAAAAGGTCAGGTGGTTCTTTTTAAAGAGACGCTAAGCTTTGATGACCTCATGGCTTATGACGAGCTGGAAAAAACAGATGAAGTTTCCCAACAAGTCGTATTCAAAGACGAAGACGCTCAAATCATCAAAAACTGGTTAGCATACCATCCGGACGTTAAAATCGTGAGTCAATCCGAATTTCAGGCAATGACAGCGGAGCAACAGAACATGTATATCTCGTTTGAAGCCCTGGTACTAATTGGGGAGCACTTAACTGTTGAGGATATCATGAACTACTCACATTAATACACTTTTACTACTACTACAACTTATGAAAACAAGAAAATCACTTGTCCTGCTCTTTTGCATGCTGGTTTCTTTGAAACTGACTTACGGGCAATCAAACACACCTTGTACAAGCGGCTCATTATCAGCTCCGTCTCTTACGGTTGGAGCAAGTTGTTCTTATACTGCAGGGACAACTGCAGGAGCTACAAACCAAACCAATACCAATAACGGAGGTATACCATCCTGTGGTTCGATGGGAGAAGATGTTTGGTACCAGTTTACTGCCCCTGCTTCCGGTTCTGTTAATATTCAAACCCAGGCAGGATCTATCAGTGATGGCGTAATGTCCCTCTATTCCGGAAGCTGTGGAGCCTGGACCGAAATTAGCTGCAGTGATGATGATAACGGATTAATGCCCGAGATCAGTGCTGCGAGTCTAACTCCGGGTGCAACTTACCTGATTCGTTTTTGGCAATACGGTGGGGGGACAGGAACGTTTGATATCTGTGTTTCTGAGCTGGCACCGCCTGCCGGGAATACTACGTGTACTGTTCAAACACCAATTTGTTCAGGATCACCGATTAGTTTTACTGCTAATACCGGGGGAAGCGATGCTAGTACGGTTAATCCCGGCAATGCTTACGGATGTTTGTCTACATCCCCAAACCCGAGTTGGTATTACCTGGAGATCTCTACAGGAGGAACTTTGACCGTTGATATTACAGCCGGTTCGGATGTGGATTTTGCCATTTGGGGACCTTTTGCCAACGTTTCTACCGGAACAGGGGCTTGCAACAGTTATGGTGCACCGCTCGATTGCTCGTATTCTACGTCAGCGATAGAGCAGGTGAATTTACCCGGTGTTGTTCCCGGACAGGTATATGTGCTTTTAGTGACCAACTATGCAAATACTGTTCAAACTATTACTTTGAACAATGCCGGAGGAAGTGCTACTACCAACTGTGCAATTGTATTGCCTGTCGGATACACAGCATGGGATGTTGTTAGTTCGGGAGGTGAGGTCCGTTTAGGTTGGACAACAGAGTCCGAAACAAACAATGATTATTTTGCCGTGCAGCGTTCCGTTGATGGAATAGTATGGGAAACACTCGGATTGGTGGAAGGTTCGGGAACGACTTCTGATGTGCACAGTTACAGTTATACGGATAATTCACCCGGCCAGGGAATTAATTATTATCGTTTGAAGCAAGTGGATCACAATGGTCAATCTGTTTTAAGTCCCGTTCGATCTGTGAAAGTCGCTTTAGCAAACGAGCACCTCATTTCTCCAAATCCAACAAAAGCGTTTGCCTTCATTGGCGAAAAGGGGCATTTAAAAATTGCATCTATTGAACTGATTGATAATATTGGGAGAGTGCAGAATGTTCCTTTCAGTTTTGTTGAAGGGGGCGTTAATGTGGATTGTCGCTCGGTAAGTCATGGAACCTACTTTTTACGAAGTGTGAATGTCATGGGAGAATCCAGCTCATCTGTACTCGTTGTAGAATAGGGAATACAATACTTGTTTCTGGTCGGGTTATTTCTGAATGAACTTTCCGGTTTTTTCGATGCGGTAATTTTTAACTGTTATTTCAGGTTCTTCTCCCCAAAAGTTATAGGAGGTAACCACAACTTCATCTGAAAGGATTTTACTTTCTGTGCGCGACATCGATTCAGCGATCTCATCATAAGCGATCATCAGTTTGTCGATTAGTTGGTGATCGTTTTTCCGGTAGCTAATCAAATAGGTTTTCATCTCGTTCTCAATAGCCATGGTAATTACAACCATATCGACCGGCGTTGAAAGAGCTAGGCGGTACTTGGGGTGGAACGTTTCATAGTCTGCTTCTATTTTTCTCAATTGCAATTTGGAAATTAGTTCTTCCGAAAGGGCATTCTCTCCATTGAAGTTGTCAAAGTTGGTGGAATCCACAACTGGCGCTTTTCTAAAAGGAACATCTGCTAGCAAATCTGGTTTTTGGGTATCATTGGATTTGTCAGAGTTTTTATCTCCGCAAGAGAATAAACCGATAGAAATAACTAAGATCGAAAGAAGTTTGAGATGCATATATAGAATCCTTGTTTAGTATCTAAGGTAGGAAAAGTTTCCCTAGTCATGGAAGTTAAGTGCAAAAGAAAAGGCTGCCTAATTTAGACAGCCTTTTTTAGAAATTCGTTTGCTTAGTTAGCCAATGATACATTGACAGCATTCAAACCGTTTCTTCCGTTTTCAGTATCATAAGTAACACTGTCATTTTCACGGATCTCGTCGTTCAAACCTGTAGCATGTACAAAAATATCTTGTTCGTTTTCTCCTTTAATAAATCCGAAGCCTTTTGCATCGTTGAAGAATTTTACTGTTCCTTTATTCATATTCGTTTTTTTTGTGTTCCGTTTTATTTTGGAACCATTATAATCATTCTGGTCCGTACGCACTTCGCACGGATTTTTTAAGGAAAATGTTTAAATTAATTGGAGTGTAAATGACTTTACAGTCTGATTGAGATAACAATCTTCTATTGAATTACGTCAAATGTACAACTAATTTCCGGTATTCCTAGATAAATTTTGTTTAATGCTGAAAATGAGGCTTGTAATCAGGGGGGTGGGATGAGTGGCAGCCTTAGTGTTTCAGTTATCGGTGCACAAAGTAGTATTTGTTTTGAATACTATTACAATTGTGTTGGTTATTCAGAAATGTTCTTGCTCCGGAGTTATCCTTTGGGTCATTCCTGAGTCATGTACGGATCAAGTATGGGTCAAGTATGGATATAGTATGAAGGATGTATGCGAGTGTGAAGGATTTAACATCCAATCACCGCATCTTCTGAACATCCGAAACGGGAAAATTTTAACCTCGAAGGCGCTGAAAACGCTAAGTTAGACAAAACCTTTGCGTTCTTTTACCTTGCATAACGTCATTTCTGACTATGCTTCGTCTTCAAAAGCCTTGCTTTTTCTTCTTTGCGGTTTAATAAAGAAGAAACTAAACCGATTTATCTCATATTCCTGCATTTATTCCTGGGATTCAGCACTTTTCCGTTGTAATTTTGCACCATGAAATACGCTTTACTTGCTCTTTTGATTGGGTTCGGAATTTCCGCTCAGTCGCTTGCTCAAACAGTTCCGCTTCGGGTGGTTTCTTACAACTTACTGAATTTCCCCAACGGAAGAAATGATTGTGGAGCAGGAAATGTCAATCTTCCCAACCGGGCAGATTCTTTACGTAAAATCATGCAATACCTCAATCCAGATATTTTTGTGGGCTGCGAGATTCAAACGGAAGCCGGCTGCGACAGTGTTTTGACGCGTGCTTTGAATGTCTTCGGAACTACACATTACCAACGGGCGGCTTTTATTCCCAATTCGGATGGTGGTGACCTGCAAAACATGCTTTTCTATCATAGCGGAAAACTCACTTTGAAGGAACAACGCGTTATTCCTACCGGAATCCGGGATATTAATCACTATATTTTATATGTCAACGACAATACTCTGCCTCAACACCACGATACCTGTTTCATTGAAGTTTTCATGTGTCACCTGAAAGCTGGGAGTGCTAATGCGGATCAAAGCGATCGCGCGGCTCAGACTGCTTTATTGCGAACGATCCTGGACGGAAGGCCTCAGGGACGACACTTGTTTGTGTGCGGTGATTTGAATACTTATCGAAGTTCGGAAGCCGGCTACCAAAACCTGGTAAGCGGAGGAAGTAATTTCCTGAAAGATCCGATCAATACTCCCGGAAACTGGACGAATAACAGCTCGTTTGCAGCAATTCACACGCAATCTCCGCGGGTAAGCGGTACTACGGATTGCGGAGTAACGGGCGGCTTGGATGATCGTTTTGACCACATCCTCGTATCGCAAAATGTTCTAAGCGGAACGAATTTACTGCAATACACCACTTCTTCCTACAAAGCCATAGGAAACGACGGAAATCATTACAATCAAAGTGTTTTGGCCGGAAGCAATTCTCAATACCCTGATTCAGTGGTTCGTGCCCTGTATTATTCTTCCGATCATTTACCGGTAAAACTGGACATGACGGCGGTGATTCCAACAAATAATGGCTTGAACCTAACGCTAAGCATGACAGAAGGTGCTTGTCAGACAGGTGGAACAAGTGTAACGGTTCACCCGAATTTGGGTCAGGCTCCGTATACCTATCAATGGAGTGCGAATGCAGGTTCACAAACAACAGCAACCGCGAATAATTTACAGGGAGGAAGCTATTGTGTGACCGTAACAGATAACAACGGCCTGACAGACCAAGTTTGTTTCGAGGTCGAATCAAGTAATGCCTTAACGGCAAGTAGTTTTCCGGGACAGGATGAAGGGACCTGCGACGGACAAACCTTCGTGGTGGCCACCGGAGGAGAAGCACCTTACTCATATCAATGGAACGATCCGCAGAATCAGACCACAACCACTGCAAGCAACCTGTGTGCAGGAACCTATACTTGTATTGTCACTGATCAAAACGGGTGTTCGGTAACGGTTACGGCCACTATTTTTTCAAACACCACATCTGTAGAAGAAGTGTTTGCAGGAACAGTCTTTTCTGTTTTCCCGAATCCGGCAACAGAAAGTTTGACCCTGCGCTATGAGAATTCGTTGGAATTAGGAGTACTTGATTTACGCATTTTAAGTGTTTCCGGAGAAGTGGTCCAAACGCAACCAATTGATTTTTCAAATGGTAATCAGGTAACGATTCCATTGACTGATTTGCAGAAGGGGGTTTATTTTGTGGAGCTCACTAAAAATGGGGTTTCCACGCAAAGAATGATAATCAAAGAGTAAATTGGTATAAATCCTTATTTCGATTTTCCGTAACTTTCCATATGACGAAAGAACAGCTTTTAGAATCGTATTTAACCAACCTCAGCAAGAAATTGAACGAGGTGGATTACAGTTCTGACAACAAGGAACAATTGGCTGAATTGGTATTCGCCATCAAGTACCAAATGAGCCAGCGCCTGAATGAACATTTCCAGGAGCATTTCATCGACGACCTCTCTGATGAAGAGATAACAGCATTTTTTGAATTGGTCAAAAAAAGATCAGATGAGATCATTGCAGCACTGCCGGTGAGTTTTCTGGATTAGTCTGCACAAAATGGTCGTGGAAATTGAACCCAGAAGAAAATAATGATATAAAAATATCCTATTCACCTACTTTACAGAACTTACTAAAAATGGGGTTTCCACCCAAAGAATGATGGTCAAACAATAACTAATGACTTCCCGCAGATGCGCAGATTATAAGCGAGCCTACCGGTCTCGCTTTTTTATTTTCTAAGTATTTTGATACATTTAAAAAAGAGGCGGCTGGTAAGCGCCTCCACATCTGTGCATCAGTGGGAAAGAAGTGAAAAAAGCAGATTACTCCGCTTCGATCATTCGTTTCATATTTCCCAATCCTTCTTCAAAATCTTTACCTATTGCATTTTCCATATTAAAGAACAGCATGAAAGCATTAAAAGGCCATGGAGTAGTGCTGGTGAATCCCCAGGCAACTCTGGTTTGGTTTTCGCCTTCCTCAGTAAGTGTGAAATAAGCATTGGCAATGCTTTTCATAGGCTTCATGAAACGCAATTCTGTTTCAATACGCTGATTCGGAATCAGTTTTTTGATCTCCTGTTCACCTTCACCTACTTGTTTGTGCGGGCTTTCCCATTTGGAAATGAATCCAACAGTTTTATCTTCCCCGATATAGGTCATTTTAATATTTGGGTCCAATTGGGTCCATTTACTCCACTGGTTCTGCTTTTCCAATGAACTCAAAAAATCAAAGGTTTCAGCGATGGGTTTGTCTACAAGCGTTGAACGCTCCACCGCAAAGTCCTTTTTACTCAAAGCAGCAATAATCAGTATCAGAGCGATCAATCCGCCAAGAGAACCAAGAATAATCCAAACTATCATCATAAGCTTAATTTTTTAGGTAAATAAACGATTTTTTTTGGATGTTAAGACATCAGGATATTAAGATGTTAGGACTTGAATTATTGTCTGAATTCAGAATCTAGTCCTAAAATCTGGATGTCTTAAAGTCCTAATGTCTCGTAACCGGGTAGCACAAACAATATTTCTCCACCGGCTGCGCCAGCGCAGAAATATTCAGGTTGTCTGAAGCCTTGGATACATCGATCGTTTGACCGTCTTTCATCAGTAAATTAATGGTTTGTTTCACCTGGCTGTAGGCATTGTTTGAAAGCAATTCCGAGTAAACAAAATAGGTGATCTCCTCGTCGTTGAGCTGATATTGCGTGCGCACCAATTCTTTTTCCATCAAAATGCGGTCCGGGCTGAAAGGTTCTTTCGCAATCTCCACTTTATGTAAATTGCGGTTCACCAGGTTTGTTGAAAGAATCGACAATACTTTATCCGGATGATTTTGCCACACTTTTACGGCTCCCATTACATCAAAATCGTCCAATTGCGCGAATAGTTTCAGGATTTCCGGGTCTGTTTCGAAATCCACTTTTTGAATATCACGGCTCATAAAAAACAACAAGGCTGGACTTCCGAACAAGGTTTCACCATCACGGATCAGTTTCTTCGCTCTGCGCAAAATGTTGATCAGCATAAATTCGCCCGAAACAACTGTCTTATGGAGGTAAACCTGCCAATACATCACACGTCGCGCAACAAGGAATTTTTCAATGCTGTAAATTCCCTTTTCATCAATCACAAGCTGGTCGTTGTGCACGTTCAGCATTTCAATAATTCGCTCAGTACCTACAATTCCTTCCGAAACACCGGTAAAAAAACTATCGCGTGTCAAGTAATCCAGGCGGTCCATATCCAGCTGACTTGAAACCAGTTGGTAAAGGAATGTTTTGTGGTATTTGTTGGCAAAAATCATCAAAGCACGCTCCAAATCGTCTGAATTATCAGGGAAATCGCGTTTCAATGCCTGGATGAAATAATAAGAGATCTGCTCGTGGCTCACATTTTTGACAATATCGAATTCCAGGGCATGACTGAAAGGACCGTGGCCAATATCGTGCAACAAGATCGCGACCAAAACAGAGCGTTCTTCTTCGATTGTAATTTCGTGACCTTTTCTGCGGATCACGGCAACAGCCTGCGACATCAGGTGCATAGCCCCGATTGCATGATGAAAACGCGTGTGCAAAGCTCCCGGATAAACCAGGTGCGTCATTCCCAATTGCTTGATTCGTCTAAGTCGTTGAAAGAACGGATGCTCCACCAAATCGAAAATAAATTCGTCGGGAATTGAAATAAAACCGTAAACGGGGTCGTTGATGATTTTCTTTTTATTATTTCGATGTGTGTTTGTGCGCAATTGAATACCTTTATATAAATCTAATATCAAAGCTAATTAATCTTTAGGATATGCAAGCAAAGATTCTGTGGGCAGATGACGAAATGGAGTTTCTAAAACCGCATGTACTCTTTTTGGAAGCAAAAGGATACAGTGTAGAACTCATTAATAACGGTAGTGAAGCTGTCGAAAAGTGTCAGGAAAACAATTATGATATTGTCTTTTTGGACGAGAATATGCCAGGTATTTCCGGATTAGAAACATTAGCCCGGATCAAGGAAATTACTCCGATGACCCCGGTGGTCATGATCACCAAAAGTGAAGAGGAGTCCATTATGGAAGAGGCAATCGGGAGTAAGATCGCGGATTATTTGATTAAACCTGTCAATCCGAACCAATTACTTCTCTGTTTAAAGAAGAATCTGGATCACCGGAAACTGGTTTCTCAAAAAACGAATTCAAACTATCAGCAGGAATTCCGTCAGTTGGGCATGCAACTCAATGGCCGATTGGATGCGGAAGAGTGGAAAGACGTGTTCAAAAAACTGACTTACTGGGATTTGGAATTCAAGGGGATCGAAGACCAGGGAATGCTGGAAATCCTCAATGCACAGCGCAAAGAAGCGAATGACCTGTTCTGCCGTTTTGTTGAGAATAATTACGAAGACTGGTTCAACGGTCGGGAAGAAGCGCCTGACATGGTCCATCATTTACTGAAAGAACAAGTATTCCCTTTGCTGAATGAAAAAGACCGCGTTTTTCTCATGGTCATTGATAATTTGCGCTACGATCAGTGGCAGGTTTTGAAACCGATCATTTCCAATTTCTTCAACATTGAGAAAGAAGAGATCGTTTATTCCATTTTGCCAACAGCAACACACTATGCACGAAATGCACTGTTTGCAGGATTAATGCCTTCGGAAATTGAAAAACGTTTCCCGAACCAATGGCTGAACGAGGATGATGAAGGCGGAAAGAACATGCACGAAGCAACTTTCCTGGAAGGAAATCTCAAACGGAACGGTAAAAATGTGAAATGGTCCTATCATAAGATCACGAACCTTGACGCAGGTAAAAAACTGGTAGATCAGTTTCATACCTTGTGGGATAATCAACTGAATGCAATTGTATACAATTTCGTGGATATGCTTTCTCATGCACGTACTGAAATGGATATGATCAAGGAACTGGCAGCAGATGAAGCAGCTTACCGCTCTTTGACACTTTCGTGGTTCGAACATTCTCCCTTGCAGGAAATGTTTAAGAAAATTGCGGAAAAAGGAGGGAAGGTCATAATCACAACGGATCATGGAACAGTTCGTGTCACCAACCCGGTGAAGATTGTAGGAGATCGCAGCACGAATACGAATTTGCGTTACAAAACAGGACGTAATCTGAGCTATAAGGATAAAGAGGTGTTTACGATCAAGCATCCGGATAAGGTAGGACTTCCAAAGTCCAGCTTATCTGCCGAATTTGTATTTACCCGGGAGCAGGATTATTTCGTTTATCCCAATAATTATAATCACTTTGTGAACTATTACAACGATACTTTCCAACATGGTGGGATTTCAATGGAGGAATTGTTAATTCCCTTTGTAATTTTGCAGTCGAAGTGAAAGAACTGAT
>CAMPIU010000081.1 GCA_946886545.1 uncultured Flavobacteriales bacterium
TTTAGCCAATCCACAGGAACCTACACGAATATAAGCGGTGGTACTGTTCTTTGGAGTACTACTTTTGACGATAATGTCTCAGGGGCCATTACAATTCCTGCCTTTACTTTTAATTGCACGAGTTATACCCAGATGTATGTATCTTCAAATGGATACATCAGCTTCGGATCAGCTCCGTCAAGTACAAATTATACTCCTATATCAGGTACAGACGGATCAGGAATCATTGCAGCTTTTGCAGTTGATCTTAATCAGGCAGCAGCGGGAACTCCGGAAGTCCGATATCAGGATGTTTCTGCTTCCAATGAATTTGTAATTCAATGGCGCGACGTGCGTCGTTATAATCTTACCGGAGATCGGATCAGTTTTCAGATCCGATTGAACTATGCAACGAATGTCATTAATATCATTTATGGGGGTACAATCACTGCAAACGCAGCTACAAGTCCAAGCATCCAAGTGGGATTACGCGGATTGGCCAACACAGATTTTAATAACCGATCCACTACAACGAATTGGGCCGCCACAACAGCCGGTGGAACGAACACAGCTTCCTGTCAGTACTCAGGTACTATCAGGCCGGCAGTAAATCAGACATTTACCTATACACCGGCTGCAATGTCTTATGTATCCTGTACAACTACCCAACCAAATACATCAAGCGTGGAAAAATGTCTGGCCGGCCAGGAAGTTATCCGGATCGAAGTTGTTACATCAGGATGCACAACCCCATTAAACCTAACACAATTCCAGATCAACATGACAGGATCAACTATCCCGGGAACAAACACCAACGACGTGTCCCTTATTCATGTTTATTATACCGGTAATTCGAGTGCTTTTTCTGCTATTAACGCTTTCGATGGAGCAGGAACAGCAGTTGCCACCGGTACCATCACAATTAACGGCAGCCGGGTCTTAACTTCCGGAACCAATTATTTCTGGATTGCTTACGATTTGAATAATGCTGCTTCTACGATTGGGAATGTTATTGATGCACAGTGTACAGGTCTGACCGTTGGAATAGTGCGAACACCAACAGTCACAAACCCAGCAGGTTCACGTACCATTGCAGCCTGTTCGGGAGCACCTGGCGGAGTATCCTCCGGATTGAGCGCCTGGTACAAAGCAGATAACACCGCTAGTTTAACCATTGCAACAGGAGTTTCATCCTGGACAAGTTCTGCGGGTTCTGCAGGAACATGGGCCATTACTCAGGCAACCGGATCCCAACAACCCGGAGTTATCTCCGGTGCAACGAATGTTCATTTATTCAATTATAATCCGCGAATTGATTTTGTAGCAGCCAGTAATACCATGCTTGGCAATAGTTCCACTTCGACAGACTTAATGACAAGCTCAGGAAGTTTCTTTATTGTTAGTGATTTTAGTGTAGACGATTTCACCGGAATGACCTATACCACCAATCTTTCAGCTTACAGACATCAATATAAGCCCGGATTTCGTACCCAGTCTTCCGATGCAAGCGGAAATGGCTGGACCTTTGATTGGACATCTCCAACTGAGTACAGTAATCTGAGTGCAAGTATGTGCTCGGTTACCGGGAGCGGGGCAACTCATGTAACTAAGAAAAATTCTGTTTCCGTTGCAGCTTCCAATTCGAATAACAATACGTATACTCCAAGTATTTCAACAGGTTTATACCTCGGGCGTAATAACAACGGGGGTGAAGATACAGATGCCAATATCGGTGAACTTATTTTTTACAATTCCACACCTTCCGCTGCGGACCAGAACAGAATCGAAAGTTACCTGGCAATAAAATATGGAATAACAAGAGGCGGAAATACAAATACCGGAGCCGCATATAATTACCTTTCGTCGGCTAGTGCAACTATCTGGGATAAGACTTCCAACAGCGGTTTCAACAATGATATTGCAGGAATAGGTCGTGATGATGCTTCCGCTCTGGTTCAAAAACAATCTATAAGTGTTAATAATAATGAACCCGTAACGGTAGGACTTATAACGATTGCGAGCAGTAATGCAACCAATGCCAACGGCTTCAGTTCTGATTTATCATACCTTATTTGGGGAAACAACGGTCTTGCCAATCAAATAACAAGCAATGCATCGTGCTTTGCCAATCTTCCGGCTGGAATTTACGGACATATCGAACGGGTATGGAAAGCTCAGGTAACAAACTTTGCACAAAACGTTACAGTTGGCTTCGAAACCAGTATGCTTGTTGCTTATACGCCGGTATCAAATCTTCGCCTTTTGGTTGACAATGACGGTGTGGACTGGACCAACTCAACAGTCTATTCCGGTGCAGTTATTAACGGTAGCCGCGTAGAATTTCCAAATATCAGCATCACTTCCGCACAACCCTTTTTCACGCTTGCTTCCATAAGTGCAACAACTCCCTTACCCGTTACGATGATTTGGTTCGATGCCCGATCAAATGACAATCGTTTTGTAGAGATCAGCTGGGAAACGGAAACAGAACAAAACAGCAATTATTTCACAGTAGAAAAAAGCGGGGATGCCATTAAATGGGAACACCTCCAGGACCGGGATGGTGCAGGAACAAGTTTAGAAAGCCATACTTACATGGTATATGATGAACATCCGTTAAATGGTCTAAACTATTACCGACTGAAACAAACCGATCTTGACGGACAGGTTCAAGACCATGGTATTCGTACAGTAGTAATTGACCAGGAGGAGGTATTTATTTTCTTCCCGAACCCGGTTTCGGATCAACTCGTAATTTCCTATAAAGACAATCTGGAACATGAGATACAGCTAATAGATGTTCAGGGTCGAATCATTAAATCAACTAAAGTCAAGGGAAGTATTTCAATTGCAGTAGACGAATTCAATCCCGGAGTATACTTTCTAAGAACCGAGGATGGTAAAGAATATAAGATAACCATTAATTAGTTACCTAATTCTGAAGAATAGCGCAATCAGAATTACAGATCAGAATAACTATCAGTTGATAGTTATTCTCTTTTAAGAACATTCATGCCGGTCCAATAGCCACCTTTCTTACTTTTTCAAAAAAGCTAAAAGTAAGAGAGAGTGCCTTCTATGTCGATTCTGAATTTTCTTTATCTTTGTGCCTTCGCTGAAGCTCTTAGCCTTCGCAAAGCCGCTTCGGTATGCAAGGTTAGCGTAAGCGTCGCACACGAAAAACAAGAATTCACTTCATGAAAAAAGTAGCAGTAATTGGTGCAGGAACAATGGGAAACGGAATCGCCCATACATTCGCACAATTTGGATATGATGTATCCCTGATCGATGTAGCACAGGCTTCATTGGACAAAGGAATGGCAACAATCACGAAAAACCTGGACCGCCAGGTTGCTAAAGAAGCTATCACAGAAGCTGATAAAACTGCTACTCTGGCTAATATTACCACTTTCACTTCCATGGAAGAGGGTGTAAAAGGTGTAGAGCTGGTAGTTGAAGCAGCAACTGAAAATGTGGATCTGAAACTGAACATCTTCAAACAATTGGATGCGTTAACTCCTGAGAACGTCATTTTAGCGTCGAACACGTCCTCTATTTCCATTACGAAAATTGCTTCTGTAACGAATCGCCCGGAAAAAGTGATCGGAATGCATTTCATGAACCCGGTTCCGGTAATGAAATTGGTGGAGATCATTCGCGGATATTCTACAACAGACGAGGTTACGAACCTGATCATGGAAACTTCAAAGAAACTGAACAAAGTTCCTGTGGAAGTAAATGATTATCCGGGCTTTGTAGCAAACAGAATTTTAATGCCAATGATCAACGAAGCAATTTACACTTTGTACGAAGGAGTTGCCGGTGTTGAAGAAATCGATACTGTTATGAAATTGGGAATGGCTCATCCGATGGGACCATTGCAGTTGGCTGACTTTATTGGTCTGGACGTATGTTTGGCAATTTTGGAAGTATTACACGATGGTTTCGGAAATCCGAAATATGCACCTTGTCCTTTATTGGTAAATATGGTTACTGCAGGTAAAAAAGGAGTAAAAACAGGTGAAGGGTTCTACTCATGGACACATGGAACGAAGGACTTAATCGTAGCTCCGAATTTTAAAAAGAAATAATCCGAAACGGAAAATAAATAGAAGCGGAGTCTGAAAAGATTTCGCTTTTTTTTGTAACAAACTGCCAAATTGCCTCTTATATTCTATTAATCATGAATCTGAAACTCCTGTTCTTTCTTCTGACCTGTGAGCTTACCATTTCTACAAAAGTCTTCTCTGAGATTTCGGATAGCAGAAAACACAGCTTAGACAGTATCGTATCATCCATGGACAGATCCATCCGGAAAGATCTGGACCTTGCACATCAATACCTGAATAACCATGCCGAGAGTACAGAAGAAAAAATTTGGTTGTTCTATGGATATCTCGGAACGTTTTTCAAGTATGACAAAGAGCGTATGAGTGATTTTAAAGCTCCGTTTTACAGCCCCGAGCTTACTACCAAAAAGTCAAGCGGAGTTTGCAGAGATTTCTCCCGTGTTTTTGAATACCTCTGTCTAAAAAGTGATATTCCCTGTTTTTCAATTACCGGGAAAACCCGAATGCCAATCTCTTTGTTTATAGGATGGAAGTTACGCGGATATAGTACTAAATCAACCCATCAATGGAATATTGTGCGAGTTGATGGAAAATGGATGCTGATGGATCCAACCTGGACACATATCAGTTCCAAGACAAAGGTCCGAGTATTTGATCAAAAAACTAAGACTACCAAAAGCTTAACGATCATCTCGGTGGATCGCACATATTATAATCCTGCCCCGGAGTTTATGGCAAAATCACATGTCCCGATTCATCCGGCTTTTAGTCTCTTCTCAACTGTTCCTACTTTTAAAACCATGAGAAAAGACCCGGAAAAGCAACGCATTTATCAAAGAAATTACGATTACACACTTATATTGGACTCAATCTGGAATCAAAAAGGCAAGTTGTTTTCGAGAGCTTTTGTAGACGAAAGTTTTCATTATTCACAGGTTCCAACACTCAACTCTATGTTCCGTTATGAATTGGATATCACATTGATAAAACCAGGCAGCAATCATCAAACAACTCCTGCTTTTTATGATGAGCGGATTACTCGTATTCAACAATTAACTGCACATATCCAACATGTTTTCGGAGTAAACTACAGTGCGAAAAGTCAGGAAACAATCGCAATACTTGAAAAGAGAAAAAAACAATTGGAAAAGCAAGCTAAAACCAAGAAACGATGATATTCTAATATCCCGAATCAAACTTTTCCCCTAACTTCGTATTACCAAAGAAAACTTGTGAGAACATTCTTCACTCTTCCTCTTTTTAAAGATATTCGGTTCTGGATCATTCTGTTCTTCCTGTTTCGTATGTACGGGATTACCAATCCTCCGCTGGAAGTTGCCCACAACTGGCGACAAACTACCGGAACGATGGTTACACGGAATTTTTATGAAGGATCCGCAAATATCCTTTACCCGCGAATTGATTTTGCAGGTGAGAAAACAGGAATTACCGGAATGGAATTCCCAATTTTGAATTACATTGATTATTGGGTTTCCGAACTCTTTGGTTACCAGCATTGGTACGGTCGGCTTATTAACCTCATAGTAAGCAGCTTCGGTATCTGGTTCTTCTTCCGGATTTTGAAACGCTATTTCACTCCCGAAACTGCCTTCGACGCTTCACTTATTTTATTAGTATCTATCTGGTTTGCCTATAGCAGGAAAATCATGCCCGACACTTTTGCAACCTCATTGGTAATCATCGGTTTTTACTATGCCGCCTGTTATTTTGAAGAGCATAAAAGAATGTGGCTGAATTTACTGCTCTTTGCGGTCCTTACTCTATTGGGTGTTTTGGCGAAATTACCAACAGGATTTTTACTTGTTCTGTATGCATTCTTTATCTTCAACAGACAGATATCTATCCGTCTTAAGATTATCTTTTTCATTGCAAGTGGAATCCTATTAGCTCCCGTTGCCTGGTGGTATTTCAGTTGGGTACCTTATTTGGTTGAAAAATATGAATTCTGGCATTTCTTCATGGGAAAACCGATCAGTATCGGTGCAAGAGAACTGGCGGAGAATTTGGGAGACGGTTTAAAGCATTTTTACGATTCGGCCTTAAAATTTGTAGGATTCGGAATGTTTCTGGTTGGCTTGTTTTTTGCTTTCAGGAAAGGAAATAAACTTCTTTGGCGGATTCTAGGCCTTAGCTTTGCTGGTTTCCTAGTGATTGCTTTAAAAGCAGGTTTTACTTTTACACATCACTCCTACTACATTATTCCCTTTGTCCCAATAATGGCATTGGTTGCCGGATACGGTGTCTCCGGATTCCAAAAGAAAGCAGTCCGGATCAGTATTCTTGCTGTGATTATCCTGGAAGGAACTCTCAATCAACTGCATGATTTTCGATTGAAAGAACACGAATCCGCCTTCCTTAAACTGGAATCCGATCTGGACCAATTTTCCAAACGCCAGGATCTGATAGCTGTAAACACCGGAGATAATCCGACGGCGATTTATTTTGCACACCGAAAAGGCTGGGTCGCAAGCAATGATGAACTTTTGAATACATCTTTCAGAGAAGACATTCAACAAAAAGGATGCAAATACATAGTCGTATTGAAACGTTATTTGGGAGGTGATCTGTACCTGGAACTTCCGGTGGTTTTGAATAATGAGGATTGGGTAATCTATAAACTTTAGAAAATCATTACTTTTGCCTCATTTTTTTAATCAATCTATGAGAAAAACAACCACCCTTTTCATACTCCTATTCCTTCATTGCATTGCATCCGGACAAATTATAAGTCCCAAAGAAAAAAACAAAGCTATCCGAACAAAACCGGAGAGAGTATCAAGCAATGACACTAACCAGGTTTATATCATCAAGCATGCTCCTCAAAATATGCGTTTCGTCCAATTCGGAGTTGAACTTGGAACTGTTTTCATTGCAGATTCTGCTCAAAGATACTACCTGCCCAAAAAACAGGTCATTCATTATGGAGTAAACCTCCGGGTAGGTGATCTTTACAAGAATCGTGTTTATGGAATTTTGGGATTTGAATTATATGCTCAAAAAGCATACAAGAAGGCACCAAGCAGTTCGCTCTATGAATCAGCAGCAGCTAAATCAAATAAGTACAACTACAAAAACGTATTTAATTTCATGGCGTATATGGGATGCCAGGTTCCCTTTCACTTTTCAGAATTAACATCAATCAATCTATCATCCGCCCTCATGTGTGGCATTTCTGCAACACCCAATCCAAAAGACGAGATTAATTACTTTGGAATCAGGCTGGCTACGAATATAGAACGAAGATTAGGAACACTTCCAGTTATCGGAGTCTTTGGAATTGCATACGATAATAATTTTCTTTTCAGAGACGATCGCTCATCTGCCACAAGAAATCCGAATCTTTTGAAAATTTATTTTGGTATCCGCATTTGATTCTTTCTTTTGCCAAGGGTTTAAATAAACATTTTCACCTTAATTTAGCAGTCAAATGGCAAAAAGAAGACAAACCCGGAAAAAAGCAAGTCCCAAGCGCAGACCAAGTAAAAAGAACAAAAGCAGATTCTTCTTTTGGATCGCAATTCCTGCCGGAGTACTGGCTTTTTTCTTCTTTTGGTATCAGACTGAAGGAATGGTTCAAACTTCCACTCATTTTCATGAGATCATTCCGCCAGGTTACAAAAGTGTCGGTTTGGACGTTTCACATCACCAGGGAGAAATCGATTGGGATTTGCTGATCAACGAAAAAGGATTCGATACCATTATTGATTTTGTTTACTGCAAGGTAACCGAAGGTTCTGATCACCTGGACACACAATGGGAACGAAACCGGGAATATTTGAATAAACACGGGATTTTGAATGGTGCATACCACTATTTCAATCCAAAATCTGCGCCAAGGCCGCAAGCCGCTCATTTTCTTTCAGTCTACAAAATCAGAAGCATTGACCTTCCTCCTGTGATTGATGTGGAAGACGAAGGCTTTTCAGACGAAGATCTGAGAGCAAAAGTATTGATCTGGTGTGAGGAAGTAAAAAAAGCAACCGGAGTAAAACCAATTATCTACACTTCTTTAAGTTTTTATGAGACCAAGTTTCGCGGAAAAATGGAAGGATATAACTTCTGGATCGCTGCATATAGCAGGGAACCGCAGTACATGACTGATCGTGAAGTACTTCATTGGCAATTCTCGGAAACAGGAAGATTACCCGGAATAACAGGAATGGTGGATTTGAACGTTAGCAAACAAGACCTTTATTAATTACGAATGCCGAATTAATTTAAAGTGGTTTTAGCTTAGTAATTCATACCTCATGTTTGAGATTCCCACATTGACGGGACAGGTTGTGTCTATTCGAACTGTCGTCTTACCAAAGGATTAAAACAATTGTTCAGGAAAGGAGGTGTTTTTAAGGTTTGCCATTTGGCAAACTGGCAAATTAGCGAATTGGCAAATTGGCTAGATTGAGTCAATGAAGCTTTCAACTTGCAGAATATTCTTAATTAATTATTCCAATATTGTCCTTCTCCACCTTTCATTTGGTGGTAAGACCTTGTTAGGTAAGCCAATAAAACGCGCATAGCATCAAAAGCTTCTTCCGTTTCCTGACTGATTTCTTTCTTCTGCAATTTCAATAGCAGTTTCATATAGAGTGCATGGAAACAAACTTCCAGGTGATTCATCCCTTTCAAATTGGAATGCTCAATGAAATCTTCAATATATGGAAGCGCCGTAGAATAAAGCGTCCGGTATTTTTCATCATTTACAACAGTCAGGAGTGAATTATGCAAATAGGATAATTCCACCAATACATCCTGTAGTTCCAAACGATGTCCGGATTCAATAATGCGTTCAGACTTCATGTCGCGGATTAATCCGGCATACCAAGCCTTATAGCGCTCCAAATAAGCACGATCCGGGAGATTTGGTTCCACCACCTCTTTAACGATACGATCCAGATCAAACTGATATGCACGGATCAAATCTTCGATCTGATACATGTATAAAATATATTCGGCTACGTTCTCGTTAAGTTTTTGTTGTGCTATCAGCATATTTTCTTACTTGCCCAAGTCTTTATCCATTATTTCCTGCTCGTGGTTGAGGAAATCAATGAAAGATTGAGTTACGTTCATTTTATCATTAATGAAGTTGATCTGGCCACCTTGTCCGTGAATCAGCAAAATATCAATTCCATATTTATCGCAATACTTTTTCCCGGCCACTTCAATTTTCTTACCTAAAACGGTCAAAGCTTCGTTGGTTTCTTTTTCCAATTGAGCTCCCCTGCTTTGCTGCATATTCATCAATTGCTCACGCATACGCATGATCTCATTTTCCAAA
>CAMPIU010000082.1 GCA_946886545.1 uncultured Flavobacteriales bacterium
CAGGTATAGAATATCTTTAAATATACTAAATGAAAAAGAGAAAAAGACGGCTTTTTTGTCTTAATTATTGAAATCTCAGAAAAGAATTTTGCACTTCTTAATAAACTGAATGGCAAGTGATTTGGTTCCGGTATGTGACAAAGAGGTATATCAGTAATTGATAGAGCATCAACGGATCAATGTAACATTTCCTTTGATGATTTTTTGTTCACCCTGTACGCAGGTTGCTTCCAGGTAATAGTCGTAAGTATCCGGTTTCAGGAGCTTGTCTCTGAAGGTTCCGTCCCAGCCGATGTTTTGATCAGTCGTTTCAAATACCATTTCTCCCCAGCGGTCAAAAATCCGGAAAAGGATCTTTGTTGCAATGGCACTTCTTACGTACAGAACATCGTTTTCCAAATCACCGTTCGGTGAAAATGCGTTTGGTACATAGACATAAGTTCTGTCACAAACTACTTCCAGCACATTGATTTTTACAGAAGCTGTTTTGATGCAAATTCCGTCGGTAACACTTACTGTATATTGTGTGGTTTGCTCCGGTGTTGCCTGCGTGATTTGACCGAACGGATTGGATAGTCCTGCTTGAGGAAACCAAAGGTAGGAATAACCTGCAGGCAGAGCGGTTAAAGTACTGCTTCCTCCGGGAACAATATATTCCGGATTGGCCTGGGCACTGATTGTTCCTGATATATTCCCTACGGTGATATAAATGGAATCTCTGTCGAAACAGCCGTTTGAACCGTTGGCATCAACATAAACCCACTGACTGGTCGGCGGATTGGCAATGACAACATTTTGCTGGGCTGTAGAAGTCAATATGTTCATCGGGCTCCAGGTGTAATTGAATGTTACATTCGGAATTTGAATGAGGGCGGTCAGGGTAGTCGGTTCGTTTAAACAAATGGAATCTGTTCCTGTTAAAGATAAACTTCCTCCTATGAAGTAAACCGTGACACTGTCGATCTCCGAACAGGCAGAATTTCCGGCCCGCACATAATAAGTTGTTGTGGAACCAGGTGTTACGTCCAATGTGGAATCTGCAACTGTAACATTTAAAGTGTCTGTAAATTGATTATTCGATGACCAGATAAAGTACTCTGCCGATCCCAGTGAATTTGCTGTGAAAGTTAATGGCAGGGGAGAACATAGGATCGTGTCGTTTGAAACGGAAAGTTGTATTTCGGGTAAAACTGTGATGTTGATGAGTGCAGTGTCTGTCAACAGGCAAACGGAATCCGTTACCGTTAGTCGCACCACGTAGTTACCCGGATCGGTGTAGGTCACTGTTGGAGAGAATACGGTTGAAGTATTCCCATTTCCGAAATCCCATTCATAGGCATCGGATGGCGGACTTGTATTGGTGAAAGTTACTGTGAAGTCTTCACATCCTTCGGCGTTATTCGTTGTGAATTCTGCCTTGGGAAGCAGCTGGAAATCAAATTTAAAAACCAGGTTATTGCAATTGTTATTGGTTCCGGCTCCCGTGTTTAAATTCAGGTTCGACCAGGCATTGGGTGTTGTCGGGAAATCGCTGAATCCGTTACATCCGCCACAAACTGACTGGTAAACAACCCCGTTTTTATCAAAGCGCGAAGTTCCGCCGTCTACATGTTCCTGAGCTTGGTTTCCACCGATATAACTTCCGTAAAGCAGGCCGGAGAAATCTCGCTTGAAAACAAAGAGGTAAAAATCAAACCCGTTTGGCGACGTACCCTGAAAAGCATCGGAACTGACAGGCATTCCACTCAGTGGACTCGCTTGCAAGATGTTTGCTCCCCAACCTGAAACGTACATGTTTCCGCAAATATCAACCAAAAATGCAGAAGGCGATATGTTGATGTTGGGGCTTCCGTTTCCGAAAACCGTAGAGTTCAGAATAGTGGTAAGTGCCGGGTTCAATTTCGCAATGAATTGACTGCTGTTGGGATAACTTACGGAATTAATTACCGGGAAATTACCGCCGACAGATTGTCCCAGTACAAATACCTCATCGTTTCGGTTGATTTCAACAAAGAAAGCCTGATCATATAAAGCTGCCCCGATGTATGTGCTCTGAACAAGTGTTTGTCCGTTGGGAGTAAGCTTGCCTACAAAACCATCCGATTTTCCTCCCAGATAGTTCGGGTTTAGACCGCCTGCAGTTCCGGGAAGATCGGTGCTTGAAGTTCCTCCTGCAAATACTACATTGTAACTGGAATCAATTTTCACGGAGTAACAGGCGTCGTTATTGCTTCCTCCGAAATAACTGCTCCAGATCATGTTGCTCAGGTCGGGCGTGAGTTTGAAAATGACTCCGTCTTGCTGGCCGGCCAATGAAGCCTGGAATGGATTGAGTGTCGGGAAGTTGGCGGAGCGCGTACAGGATGCAACCAAACAATTCCCCACGGAATCGATCATGATCTCGCCGCGAAACTGGTCGCCGTAATTGGTAGATAGGGAATCGTAAGCAGCTACGGAATTGTAATTTCCGGAACTGATCTTGTAATTGATCCCGTCGTTTTGAGAGCCGCCAACATAAGTAGATGCAAGCAAACTGTGTCCGTTTGCGCTAATTTTTGAGACAAAAATATCTGTTCCCTGGCTGCCGAAATTGGCTCCGTTGAATTGAACGTTGATGTTTGTACCTCCCCCGTGTGCTCCCTGAAAAGGATTTTGAGTAGGAAAGTCTGTGGATGCAGTTATTCCGAAAACATAAATATTGTTTAAGCGGTCGCAAATCAAACTGTGAACGGTTTCTGTTCCCTGAACGGTATTTCCGCCTCCCAAAAATGCGGTCCAGATCATGTCTTCACCGTCAGCTGTATATTTTGAAATAAACACATCTGTGGTGTTTAATCCGTTGTATGTGGTAGTGAAATTGGATGTGACATCAAATGCTAAAGGGTCGGGAGTGGGATAGGAATTCCCGAAAATTGTTCCGCCGGAATAAGCGGAGCCATCGTAGCCGTAAGTAGCTGTCATTCCGAAATTGTCAGTAGGAGAACCGGAATAGGTCGCGAATACTAAAACAGGATCGATGATTAGTGTAGCGTTTTCGTCGTGCTTTCCAAGTTCAAAGGAAACGATGTCTTTCTTGAGAATGAATTTACAGGAAATGGTTGTCAGTTTGCCGTTCAGTAACTGGTAGGCGATCGGTTTTTTCTCCGTGATCTTTCCCAGGTCGGTTGAAAGGATGAGGTTTCCGGCTTTGTCCAAAACCATGTCTGAAAAGCCTTTCATTTTAAGTTGGATCTGTTTATAGTCTGTTCCCGGAGCACACCACAATTCGTATTTAAATTCAGATGCGGCATCAATAATTTTCAGATCAATATCGGGGTAGAAGTTTTTTAAAGTGGCTTCACGGAAACTGGAAACATTGCTTGCCCACTTAGAGCTGTCGTTCCCGATGAAATAATTGTAATAGTATGCAAGTGGTTTTTCTTTTTTGATCTCCGAAACTTCCAGGGAGTTTAAAAATTCCACTCCCACCAAAGTGCCCCTGAAGTAATCACTGTTTGCATCGGATATTCTTTCGGAATGCGCCTTTTTGAGTGAGGAATAATCGCGGATATCATAGATGAAACCGTGCTGCTGGACCCAGATATTGTTTCCCTGCGACTTGGATTGGAATAACACTTTTTCAGCCCATTGTCCTTTGTTTTCAATCAAAGCATAGTGCGTTGAATGTTGATGTTCTATTTCCTGGGCATGAAAATGACCGGTTAAAATAAGCACAGAAAACACAAGTAACAATCGCTTCATACTTGAAAGATATGAAAATGTTTAAAAAGGTTGCATTTTTGAGTATAACTTTTGCCAATCAAATTGCTGTAGTTATATTTGATATAAATTCCAGACATTATGACAACTCAATGGGTCTTCAACGAAGTTGCAACAATTACAGAGAAAAATATCCAGCACTTAAAATCGAAGTTTTCAACGTATTCGGAAAATCAATTGAACTGGAAGCCCAATCCCTCTACCTGGAGTTTAGCTGAAATTTTTGCCCATTTGAATGCTTATGCAAAGTTTTATCATACTACTCTGAATGAGCGAATTGACCGCACACGTTTCCGCATACCACGGATCAATTACACTTCTTCACCCTTGGGTAAATCTGCCTGGATGTCGATGAAACTGGGAAATGCTCGGAATGTAAAACGCAAGTTCAATGCTCCGGGTGAATACAATCCAACTGTAAATCCTTCGCTGATAAACGGTGATGAGATCAAAACGCTATTGGAGGGACAAAATGAATTTCTTTCGATTATTGAAAAATCGGTTGCCGTTAGCCTGAAAAAGGTAAAAGTTCCGATCTCGATTTCTAAACTGGTGCGTCTGAGATTGGGCGACGCCTTGTTGTTTGTTGCTTATCACAATGAGCGACATATCGAGCAAGCATTAAAACTGACGAAAAATCCTCAATTCCCTAAAAAGTGAGCAGAATTCATGCCTTTTGTAAAGCCAGTGTAGTACCCGTTCGCGGAGATGCCAGTGATCACGCAGAAATAGTGACCCAGCTTTTGTTTGGTGAAATCATCGAAATTTTGGAGGTACTAAATCAATGGGTGAAGATCCGCTCATTTATGGATGGCTACGAAGGCTGGATCGATTCAAAACAAATCCAGGATCTGAGAGAGAAAGAAGTTTCCCGCTGGCTCGATGGATTGGTGGTAGAACATTCCGAATTCCGGATTATTGAAGGTCCGGAAGGCAGACAATTGGTGCCGAAAGGCTTTTTTCGCCCGGGAGATGGAGAAGAAACCTTTACCATCGGAAAATCCGAATACCGCTTTCTGAATGAAGCAGATGAGTTTCCGGCTTCGATCATTGATTTTGCATTGAGTTACCTGAATGCACCTTATTTATGGGGCGGGAAAACCATGTTCGGAGTCGATTGTTCCGGATTTATGCAGCAGATCCACCGCGTTTTTAATTATCAGTTGCCGCGAAATTCTTCACAGCAACAGGAAATAGGACTGGAAATAGATTTTGAAGACCGTGAACCCGGAGATCTGGCATTTTTCGTTTCCGATGCCGGGAATATTCATCATGTTGGTTTATTGCTTAATAAGGATGAGATCATTCACGCACACGGTTATGTGAGGATCGATGATTTCAGTTCCAAAGGAATCACCCGGAAACTGGATGAAGTGCATTCGCACAAACTACATTCGATTAAAAGGCTTTAGAACAAGCGATAATTTTCAGAAAGTGAAGGCCTTCTGGGGAAATCGAATTATATTTGCCAGCACCCCGTTTATTAAAATTAAAAACTAAAATTAAAATGAAACGCGACCAGGAAGTATTTGACTTAATTGCTGCAGAAAGACAGCGTCAGGAACATGGAATTGAATTAATTGCGTCTGAGAACTTTGTCTCTGATGAGGTGATGGAAGCAATGGGTTCTGTATTGACTAACAAATATGCAGAAGGACTTCCCGGAAAGCGTTACTACGGTGGCTGTGAAGTAGTTGATAAAGTAGAACAACTGGCTATTGATCGTTTGTGTAAATTATTCGGTGCCACCTGGGCAAATGTACAGCCGCATTCAGGAGCTCAGGCAAATGCAGCAGTTTTCCTGGCTTGCTTGAATCCGGGCGATAAGATCTTAGGTTTCGATTTAAGTCACGGCGGACATTTAACTCACGGTTCCCCGGTAAACTTCTCCGGTAAATTGTACAAACCTTTCTTCTACGGTGTAGACAGGGAAACAGGAAGAGTGGATTACGATATGATGGAAGAAGTAGCGAAACGCGAAAAACCGAAAATGATCATTTGTGGTGCTTCCGCTTATTCAAGAGATTGGGATTATGCACGCATCCGCAAAATTGCAGATGAGGTCGGAGCATTGATCTTAGCAGATATTTCACATCCTGCAGGATTGATAGCAGCGGGCTTATTGGCAGATCCTTTGGATCATTGTCACATCGTTACAACAACAACACATAAAACATTGCGCGGACCACGCGGAGGTGTGATCATGATGCGTCACAACTTTGATAATCCCTTCGGTTTGAAATGGAACAACGGGAACTTAAAATCCATGGGAGCATTATTGGATGCAGCAGTATTCCCTGGAATCCAGGGCGGACCATTGGAGCACGTGATCGCGGCAAAAGCAGTGGCATTCGGCGAAGCATTGTCTGACGGATACAAAACATACATGGCTCAGGTGAAAAAGAACGCTGCATTAATGGCAGAAGAATTCACGAAACTGGGATATAAAATTATTTCCGGCGGAACAGACAATCACAGCATGCTGATCGATTTGCGTTCCAAAGGAGTAACCGGTAAAGATGCCGAGAACAACCTGGTTTTGGCAGACATTACCGTAAATAAGAACATGGTTCCGTTTGATACAGAGTCTCCTTTCGTTACTTCAGGAATCCGTGTAGGAACATCTGCAATTACTTCCCGTGGAATCAAAGAAACCGAAATTCCAACTATCGTAAAACTGATCGACCGTGTGTTGACAAATATCAACGACGAAGAAACGATCAAGTCCGTACGCTCCGAGGTAAACACCTTGATGAGCGCAAGACCGCTTTTTACGTGGTAATATAAAGAAGAATAATAATAAAAATGTAGGGGCGTCCGCACATGCGGGATTCGCCCCTTTTTCTTTTCCCGCAGATGCGCAGATGTGGAGAGGTGCCTACCGGTCACCTCCTTTTTCTGCTGTGAAACAATACTATCGTAAAATTGATCGACCGGTGTTGGCGCGATTATCTCACCCCTTTTTCTTTTCCCGCAGATTCGCAGATGTGTAGAGGCGCCTATCGGTCACCTTCTTTTTCTGCTGTTTAACTAATTGAACTCACAATAAAAAAAAATCTGCTATGAAATAAATGATATTTTTCATTAACTTAAATAGAATGGAACACTATTTATTGGAAGAAGAAACCTATCAAATCATTGGTCGCTGTATAGAAGTTCACAACGAATTAGGATGTGGGTTTTCCGAAATTGTTTACAAAGACGCCTTGGAGTATGAGTTCAGAAAGAAAGGAATTCTATTTGAACGTGAGGTTCGCTATCAGGTAAAATACAAGGACACTATACTACCGCATCTATTCTTTGCTGACTTTGTAGTCTATGGCTCTATTATTTTAGAAGTGAAAGCGGTTTCTAATTTAATTGATGAGCATTTTGAACAAACAATCAATTATCTGGCTGTTTCAGGAACAGAAGTTGGTTTGCTCGTAAATTTTCGCAAGCCTAAATTACAGTATAAAAGAATCATCCTGACAGAAAGGTGATAACCAACTTATTGTCCAGACTTAGCGAGACCGGTAGGCTCGCTCTAATCTGTGCAACTTGTCCCGGGACTTCGGGATCAGTGGGAGAAAAACACACAAAGGGCATCCATTGTGGTGGACACCCTCGTTGCTATTTTGAACTAATAAATTATAAGTGGTTTAGCCGCGGCTGCAGAATGCATCCCAGGTTGTCCAGAAATGCGCATTGATTGCTCCTAATGGCGGGTTGGTGCTGTCTGCAACGATTCCTACCATAGATGCGCAATTGCTATTGCATCCGATCTCGTTCGTGCTTCCTTGTTGAGGAGGAATCTGGCGCCATGAATTGGTAGATCCGCTCCACATTTCTACCTTGATATCAAAAATACCGGAAAGGTTCGGAGTTTGAAGTTGTTGTGTAGGGTTTTCGCTGGAAATCATTCCGCTCCAGTTTCCCTGGGAGAACGTAACCTGCCATTTTGTGATCATTTTAGAAGTGTCGTTTTGTGGGGATAAATACACCCAGAATTGTGCGCCGTTACCCACTGTAAGAGTTCCGGACGAATTTGCAATACCTGCTGACATAGTGAATAGTTTTAATGTTTAGCTCCTACTCGTAGGCTTTTCGGAAAACGCCCCCCGCTGATCCCAACGGGGCAGGCTGTTTTTTGCGTGGTTTACTGACTCCACGCACGTTTTCACTTCCTTTCCCCGGACCGGCCGTGTCCGTCTGAAAGGCAAGAGTGAATAGTGTAAACCAAAAATAAGCGATTTTACCCCTGTCATTTTTTTGTTTGCCACGAGCAAGGAGATTCATGTCATGAACCGGGGAAATTGGTGTATGAATAATACGGATCCCCGTGGGCATATGATTCATGGATAATAGGGGTGCGATTGATAATTTCCCACAGATGCACAGATTAGGGCGAGCCTACCGGTCTCGCTTAAATGGTCCCGAAGTTTCGGGAGTAAGCGCCATAAAAAAATCTGTGCATCTGTGGAGAGAAAAAACAAGTGGGCACGCGATTAATTGCGTGCCCACCGGGGTCATCCCATCGTTTTTTATCATGCAACATTCCGGTCATCCCGGTCACCGTTGCGGTGGTTCATTACACCACAAAACATTCCCGGTGGTGCCACTTCAGGTTTTCAATAGATGGATGATGATCCGCATTGAAAGGCAGCAGAATCTGTTTTCCATTAAACTGACCCAGCGAGTAGGGAGAATCATTTTCCGAAATTGCCGGGGAAATCTTTACCAGGTAATCTTCTGTTATGGTGATCAATCCGCGGTCGTAGGCCCGGTGCAGGTTCGGAGACAAGGCAATTCCGTTGGTGATTGTATCATCTTTTGATAAAGCGAAAGGAATGAGGTGGCAGGCATCTATCATTTGGGCATTGGTCGATGATTCGATCCGCATTCCGGAAATAGCACATTGGTAGGCATAGATTTTCGGTACTTCCCGCTTAAACATGCCACCGCGCACAAAGATCTCTTCTTCGAATTCTTCCCTGGAAAGGGTTTCTTTCAATTCGTGAATCCGTTTGCGGTACACAACAGCATCCTCACGCAAAATCTGTGTTTCGAGTTCTGAAAACAAATCTGCCTCGTGGGAATGAAAGCGGTTTTTGGTTTCCGGAAAATATTGGTCCAATAGAGCTTCCTCCATTACTGCCAACTGAATTGGATCCTGCATCAAAGCAAAAACGGCTGTATCCAGTTCGGCAAAAGCCACACTTTCTTTCAATGCATTCAAACTCCGGATGCTGTTGGAAGAAGTCACCGGGATAATCATTCCGCTGTAAGTAACCAGTTTCCAAAAGGGTTCTGTCTTCATGTGATAAAATGGCAAAGCAAAATTCGGGATGTGCGGTGTAACGACAAGCCTGCTCCAAATGGATTTGAATTCGAGTACCAGCTCCGGGGTAATTGCAATGCGGTTATTGCGAATTTTTCCTTTGCGGACTAGTTCCAGGATTGCGAGAAGCAACACCGGATTGTGCGGCGCACCGCCGTATTTGGAATCGCGGCGTAGGCGGGAGAAGAAGTGGAGGGGGTGGGGTATTGGCATGAC
>CAMPIU010000083.1 GCA_946886545.1 uncultured Flavobacteriales bacterium
ACAGTATCGGAAGGGATCATAGAATACCAGGTCGACCGCAAATCCAACATGCTCTACCGTTTCAAGATTTCTTATCCTCCGGGAAATTATTTTTCTGAGAACATGGATGATGAGACACTGGAAGAACCCTATGCGGTTATCATCTATGAACCTATTCAAAAATTAAAAAACCCGGAAGCATTCTTTGATTTAAAACACATTGTGGTAAAAAACGCAAAGGGAGAATACCTTCTTGCTGACCAAATGATCAATTACGAACTTCATGATTCACGATACCATACAACCACCAATGAATAATAGTATGAAAGCCATTTTTAAAACTTTACTGATCCTCTTATTTACGCTAGGGAGCTCATCCGCTTTTGCAGTCATACTTCCGCGGATTAACGGACTTATCAGGACCACAGTCGGCGGATCTGCGGTAGTGAAAAACACTTCCACCGCTACATTCACGGCAGCGATAGCGCCTACATCTACCAATTTGAATTATGTAGACCTCAGTAAAAAGGGAATGGTCACCTTTGGTGTCGACCATCATTACCCAACCTACTTTTCGGCATATACCGCTCAAATAAAGGCGATAGTTAAACGATACCCTACCCTGGGAGGATCTGCTATTGCCGATACCACCATTATTCTCAATATCACTTACCAGCCAAACAACCCGGATTCCCTTTCCTTTATGGATAAGCATACCATTACTTTTGGTATGGCAGAGCAATTCAAATTGGTGATAACTGATATCTTTATCAATGGTTCCAGTCAAAATACACTTCCGGCAAATTTGTATGTCCAGGGAGATGTATTTGTGGACAGGATCTATAATTTCGCCACTCAAACAGGAACTACTTCTGCACAACTGGGATTGGTTGTAAATCAGCAGGCAATTGATCTTGATTGTGATGAAGTAACTGAAACCATTAGGATATCCTGGAACCCGATCATGGATGCGGAAGAATATCAATTGGAGTGGGTTTATGTAAATGACTACGATTTCACTACCGGCTCCCCAAGCATCGATTTTAAAAATAATGCTACAAGAATAAGTACAACCAAAACATCTTATGATCTGTCTCTGATCTTTGACAAGGGATACATTTGTTTCCGTGTTCGTGCCGTTGGTCGTTCCACAGCTCCTCCCTACCGTTTTCTGTTTACTCCTTGGAGTACCTTAGACGGATCTGTTCTGGCAAATTCGATCCCTCATTATCACAATACTGTTTCATTTGACGGAATTAAAAACTGGCAATACTCCTCTACTTATGCCGAGGAGGGAAAGAAAAAGGAGGTCATTTCCTTTTTTGATGGTTCCTTGAGAAACCGTCAAATGGTCACAAAGATCAATTCGGACAAGAACACCATAGTGGGCGAAACCATTTACGATCATTTGGGAAGACCGGCTATCCAGGTTCTCCCGAGTCCAGCTATGACCTTGCTGTGTAATCTGCCCAATAAAGAAACTACCTTGAGGTTCTACGAAAACTTCAACCGGGATAATTCCAACCACCCGTACAGTGCAGATGATTTGGAGCAATTGCCTCCATCCAATGTCTGTGCGCCGGTGAGTACTCCACCTATGAGTACAACAGAAGGAACTTCCAGATATTACTCACCTCAAAACCCCAATTTGGTTGGAAATCCGGGTTACGTACCAAACGGCGAAGGATATCCTTTCAGCCAGGTAGAATATACCCCGGATAATACGGGCAGAATTTCACGACAAGGAGGGGTTGGATCAGATTTCCAATTGGGTTCTGGTCATGAAACCAAGTATTTCTATGCCCATCCGTTTCAGGAGCAACTGGATCGACTGTTCGGTTCGGAAGTAGGAAATGCAGCACATTACCAAAAGAACATGGTGGTTGATCCGAATGGTCAGGTCAGTGTATCTTATTTAGACCAGGAAGGACGGGTTGTTGCCACCTCATTGGCAGGAGAAGTTCCTGATAGCTTGATTCCCTTACCATCAGCGGATGATGCCGCTCCCTTAACGGTAGATCTGTTCGCTAAGGATGCAGCTACGAACTCTTCTTCCAATGTTCTTTCTCCTGACGGGAAATCAACAGTCTTCAATCAAACAATTGCCTTGAGTTCGAAATCCAATGTTACCATTCATTATGACATGAATGTGGATGCATTCACCAACTCCTGTTTGCCTCAGAACACTTGTTTCAGCTGTGTTTACGATTTAAGAATTGAAGTGCGGAATTTATGTGGCGCATTGGAATCTCCCACTTATGTCTCCAATAAACTCATTGGAAATTTCACGGAACTTCCGGGCGGGGAAATCGTATTTAATACAACCTGCACCCCAACAAGCGAAAACAATACTTTCACCATAACAGATCTGCCTGTGGGAACCTACCAGGTATCAAAAGTGCTTACCGTCAATGAGGATGCGCTGAACGATTATTTGGAAAGGTACGTAAATGATACTTTGGACCTGAATACCTGCTTCACAAACTACAATGAGTATCTTGAGCAGGAAACCCTGTCGTCTGATATCGATAACTGTAATGAAGAATTTTCTTGTGAAGAATGTGTAACGAATTTAGGTTCGCTGCCGGAATTTATCCTGGCTGGTGGAACAGAAGTTGAATACCAGCAGGCACTGGATGAGTGTAATGCTCCGTGTAAACCTATTTCGTACTACGAAACCATGCGCTTGGTCTTACTGGCAGATGTAATGCCAGGCGGACAATACGGTGAATACCTGAATAATCAGGGAAATGTGAATGAAACTGCATTTCCTTTATCTGTTTTTAATTCTGGAAACAGTTTGCCGAAATCTCCGAATGCACATTGGAAAAAACCGAAATACGATGTAGAAGCGACTATTCAGGAAGCTTATTTTGAAACGGATGGTGTTACTTTATCCCGCATTCCGTTAACGAATGTAGTTTTGAATGGTGCCGGCACTCAGGTTTCTTCATCGTCACCCTCAGTAAATCTCAATGCACCGGTGAATGCTCCAAACGCGCAAGTATTTTTAGATCCTGCAACGAATGAGTATTACACCTACCCGCAGCATTTGAGATACGTTTCGGACTTTATCCAGTATTACCTGGTGAATACACACTGGGCCAATTCATTGGTCTATCATCACCCGGAATACCCGATCCTGAGTATTTTCAAATCATTTACGGAAAAAACCAATCCTGCCGATCAATACACTTCCGAGAGTTTTGACCAGGAAATGATGACCATCAATACCTTCCAGGGGGCGATCGATAATGGATTTATTTCAGGTAACCTGGTAAATGATTTTAATACGGTTAGTTCTACTTTACCCTGGGATCCTTACTCCGTTTACAATTCAACTGCCTTGCAAAACAAAATTGACAACTACCTACAGATAAACAGCGTATGGTTTTCAATGATGGAGGTTGCTGCTATGATTACCCGCTGTCCAAATGAATTGGTTGGATACATGCCATCTGCTTCTTGTACCCAATTCGGCACCAACTTTGGTTCCGACCCGGTTCAAAATACACAAATCAAGGATGCCGAATGGATGGCATTCAGAGGATTATATCTTTCCGCGAAGCAAACATTGCAATTGGAATATGCAAAAACACAATCCCTAACCAATCCTTCTTATTACGCTTACAACGACTGTATCGGGAACAACAATTTCAATGCCTTTGACAATGGTTTTCTTACCATTAGTCCGGGATTTCCATTTACTCTCGGAGGAGGTTATTGGAATGTACAGCAACCATGTAACTATTGGAACAGTCTGAAATACATTAACAAACAAAAACGTTTCGGAAATCCGGTCGATTACGTAGATACGGATCCTCTTCAGGCAGCTTACCAGGTTTACCTGCAAACAGGTCAGTGCCCGGTGGCATCGTCATTTCAATTGTTACTCAACCAAACTGCACAACAGAACGTTTTGGAAAACCCGCTTATTAACATGACAACCTTGTCGGCTACAAGTGCGGTATTAATGGCGATACAGGATTTCGAAGTCTCAGGACCCTTGCCGGTTTTAACTTGGCAACAGATAACAAATTCTCCGGGCGCATTGGAAGTGCTTTGGGAAGAAGGTACCCTTCCGTATGCAACGTTCAGCCTGTTTAAGAACACAGCAACTACTCCAACTTTTGATTGGGATGAGATCATTGCATTCAATAACTTACAGTTCACAGTGATTAACGGCGGACTCTATGAGTTTACGGTGGATGTAAAAGTGAGCCAGGGCGGAAATGTATTTACGAGAGGAATTACGGGAAATACGACCTTACATATCGGTAATTGCTCATTCCCGGACAAGTGTGTACTGAACGACCAGGGGAAAGCCGTTGAGAAAATGATGAAACTATTGGCTGCGGGATCCCAATTGACCAATACATCCTATGTTACCGTTTCCTCTGCGCCTTTTGATGCTTTCTGTACACCTCAGTTTCAGTATGCTGTTAATCCTGCTCCGACAGGTGTAGTGGATTTCAGATATGTTCCTTCACTTCCCGGATTTGAGTTTGTTGATGCGGGTTCTGTATTGACACTTGGAATCAATTCGGTAGAGCCAAGTACCTTCAATTTATCTTCATTGAGTTTGGTTGCTTCTATTTCAGAAATGATCCCGGGCCCGAATAACACCTTCAAACTAGTTTGTAAGGATATGAGCGGAAATGAATTGGTCACACTGAACTGTGATGCAATTCAAAGTGCTTCTACCAATATAGGCTTGCAGATGGGAACCTGCGGCTTGGCGGAATCCATTTTATGCCAGGGTACTACGTATCAAACTTTTGATGACCTGAATGCACTTTTCAAAGATATCCTGGTAAATCAAAATCAACCCTTTGATTTGGTATACAGTCCGCACTGGTCGACTAATCTGATCGGTTTACTCCCAACAACCCCGACTACTCTTCCCTGTACCACCTTTGTTTCAGGGGGAAAACAAATTATGAGTTTCGCTCTACCCGGTTCTTGCAACCTGGTTCTTTCCAGCGAAAATACCACTGTGAATTTCAATGACATTACTGCTGTCGGAGATATGTACCTTGCTGAACCTGCCGGTCCTGGAGGAGTATATTATGATTTCTACCTGCCGGTAACTTATACCACCGGTTCAGTCACCTTGAATGACACACTTTTCGGAACGTCTTGTTTCAAATTGAATGAGTGTCTGGATTGTAACGAGGGAGAACCGCAACAAGCAAGCTATACCCCGGAGGAACTGGAAACGATTACTTCCAATTTAATGATTGCGGGGATCCTGGAGGAAGACAACTCCATCATTTCATATGTCGATTACAAAGCTGCTGTGGATGCGACCAATACGCGTTTGAACTGGGTTTCTACAGATGCAAATTTTATTCATTCAATCACTTACAAGGAATATTTCGATAAGGGGTTTGCTAATTCGATTGTGGGCTACATCAATTTTGCCACTAATTTCGTGGATGGCCTGGATGATCACTATTTATTGGAAAATCCGAACAACTACATTGAAAAATATGGAAGCGGGGATAATTTAACAGCATCTTATGACCGTTATGTGCAAGCCGTTCAAAGCTATAACCTGAAAAGATCAGGGACCGGGAAAACTACGATACCAACAATCGCTCTGAATCTGTTTGCCCAAACCATTTACTCGGAAGATTGCAGTGCTTACGTGAAGTACCTGGAACAAGAGGTCAACAATATTCCTTCCGTTTTAGCTGTAAACAATTATCCGAATACACAGGCAGCCATGATTGATGAAGGTCAGTGTATGGATTTGTACACAGACTATTATAACGCTTACCAGACATTTGTTCAACAGCAACAACAGGCTGAAACTTGTATCGATTATGAAATAACAATGCCCCTGGTACCTTATCAAACATTCATAGACAACAATTTATGCTGTTCCACTTACGGTATCCAGGTCCTTACAGATTACATTGCTTCTTTTGCAATTCCGAACACTTGTCCGGGACCGCTGCCGATGATGCAGGATTGTACTTCACCAACGGTGGTAGATGAAGGTTTATGCCGGGACAATTGGTCTTTATATACGCAATATATTGATCAATACAATCATTCAGAATGGGCAGAGAATAACAACTCAAAACTTTTATTATTGTATCCCACATATAAGACCTTCGTCCAGATGGGGTATTGTGACTGTATTGCTGATTACAATAATTATCTCCAGACTTATATTAATGCACCGGCTAACGAGGAACTTCCGCTACCCCAAACCATTGATCAGTTCTGTGACCAACTGGAATTGGAGTATGGAAATACCCCATGCCAGGATCAATATGAAGCATACCTTCATTGTGTTGCAGAATACAATGAAAAAGCGGTTAATATGGGTGAAGAATATGTCGTGAACCTGGTTACCATGGAAGCATTCTATGAAAACGATTTGTGCTATTGTGTGGATGCTTACTGCTCTCAATTGAACATGATCCTGGATGGTCTGCAAGAATACGAACGAATGCCGGATCTGTACACATTCTGCGAAGACAAGGAAGAACCTTGTGTTCAGGCCGGTGACACATTGGCTTATGAAACATTCGAAATGGAATTTAACGATCCGTGTGTCGAATTCTATGAAAGCAACAATTCGGTAAATGCCCTCATTAATTACAATGAGCAGGTACAGAATTTCCAGACAACTTTGGCGGAACAGTATATAGCACATTGCATGTCGGCTTTTGAAAACATGACTTTGCAATACAATGAGATCGAACATCATTTCACCTTGTATTATTACGATCAGGCTGGAAACCTGGTACGTACCATTCCGCCTGAAGGAGTGGAAATACTGGATGTTTCGGATGCCCAGGTGAAAACAAAGATCAAACAAGACCGTCAAAACAATACGCACCAGGTAATGACCAATCACCGCATGGCGACGACTTACCTGTATAATTCATTGAATCAGCTCGTGGCTCAGAATATGCCTGACCAGGATGCGATGAAAATCTTTGAAGCGGTCGCTCCAAGCGGTTTGCCGATCGGTCTGAATACCAATGCTATTCAAATGGTCGACGCGAATGTAGGATATCTGACAGGCTATATTACCAATACTTCAGTTCCATTACAAAACCGCGGTTACCTGTTCAAAACTACCAATGGAGGAAGCAACTGGACGCGGGTGACCAACCTCCTGAACGCTGATTTGAAAGAGGTAGTTATGACCTCAGCTACTAAGGGATATGCCGTTGCTAATGACGGAATCATCCTGACTACCAGTGACGCCGGTTTCAACTGGGATTTAATGAATACGTATTCGGCAGGTGTTACGGAAAATTTCATAGCCCTGGATAAAAATGCAGCTGGTACAAGTGCCTTTGCATTGACTAAATCAGGAACGATCTGGGAGCTGGATGCAACAGCACTGATGCCTCCAGCCTACAATTTAACAGCTATCTCCGGAGTAACAGTCAATGAAGTAAAAGACTTCACACTTCAGGGAGTTTCACCGAACACGGGTACCACGCTGTATATCGCTAATATTACCTCCAACGGAAGTACTTACGATGCGGTCTTAATGCGCTCCGGATCGACAACAACTGTGGAAAGTTCACAAGTGGCAGATCTGAAAACAATTGGCTTTTATTCGGCTGATGAGGGCTTCGCTGCCGGTGTGGATGGAAATTTATCTGCGCTTACGGGTGCAGTACCTGCGACTTTCATGCAGAAACTGGGTAAATCGGGATCAACAGGTATCATTGACCAGTTGTTCATGCTGAACAGCCAGGTAGGTATTGCCCGCATCGAAGAAAACGGAACAAAGGTCATTCGTAAAACAACGGATGGTGGTTTGACCTGGGAAAATCTACAAGAAGATTATATGAATGCGTCTCTGACGTTCATTAAGCAGAACCTGACTTCAAAAGAGATCCTCATCCAGGGTTACAATGCCCTGACTTCAAAATCCTATACGAAAACAGCTGTTCTTTTGACCAATGGCATAGTTGAATTGAATCAAACTCCAAATATTCCTCAATCAACGGAAATGAAATGCGTCACTGCTTTCGTGGATGGAACGAATATCTATTATTTCGGGATTGGGGCTACAGATAACAAATTGTACCGTTCGAATGCCATCGTTTCTACCGATGCAAATGTCAGTTATACATTAGTGAGCGGACTTGCAGCGCTTCCAAGCACAGCTAAAAAAGTACTTTCTCTGAAAAACGGAAGCAATGGAGTTTCCATTGAGGTCCTGCTGGCAAGCGGAAGTTTATACCGCACATCCGCCCCTACTTTAACCGGAACTTATTCCGCGTTTGCATTGGTTTCGGGTGCAAGTTCTATTGTTGCAATCGACAAAATGACGATGGTTTCAGGTGATTATGTAGTCGCATACGCAGGAAACGTACTTTATGGAAAAGCAGCTTCAGCCACTGCGCTAAGTGCATTTACAACCACGATTACCCCCGGAACTTCTGTTATTGAAAACCTGGTGGTGCATGGACAGAAAGTTTCCCTGGCAGGAAGCAATGGCGGCTTGTTTACAACAAGTGCATCCATTACAAGCATTCCTTCATCTGTAACCTTTACAGACCGCAAAAACCATGGATACACGGATCTGACCAGCATCCGTACCAACGGAAATTACGTAGTGATCACCGGTAAGAACGGCTTGGCTGCATCCCGTACAAAAAGCACTGCAACGCAGACTAACTTTGTGCGGCCATTGAATACCCTGGACGACCTCTATGAATCTGCTTACCGCTTAAACGGTGCGGATGAGTACCTGAGTTTCGTTGGTTCCAACGGCTACTTCTCCGAACAAAAAGTAGTGAGCGGTTCCTGGACACAGCAGCCTCTAAGTTATACCACATTCGGGACAACACTTGCTGTCCATGCAAACGGGAAAACTCTTAGAAGTGTGGCTGTAAACGGTCAAAGCGTTTATTTGACAGGAGACCAGGGAATCGTATTCTACACTTCCAATATCAATACTGCTTTCTTTATTCCTGCAACTCCGGTTACGGCAAGCACTATGAACAGCGTGGTATTTATCCCCGGACAGAGTTCCAAGGTGATCATGGTTGGAAACCAGACGGAAATAGCGAAGTACAATGCCAGTGCAGGTACACGGATTACGACTATCCATCCTGCAAAACTGAAGGATTTGCATTTTGAGAACAACCAGGCGGGTACTGTGGTCGGTGATTACTATTTTGTAAGAACCACTATCAACGGTGCTTCTTCCTGGCAGAGTGTCCCGGTAAGTTCCATAATTGCAGCTTCTGTTAATTCAACCGGAATCCGGAAAGTGATAACCAAACTCGCAGCAAATGGATCGCACC
>CAMPIU010000084.1 GCA_946886545.1 uncultured Flavobacteriales bacterium
ACCCTGATTATCACCATCAACTGCATCGCCATTATAAAAATATCCTAATCCGCGGCTCACATCACATCCCACATAATCATCGAAGGGATCTCCAAGAGCACCATCAACAAATACACCAAAATAAGTATCATACAAAGTTTGTGTTCCCCGATTGATCAGTTCATAATTATAGAAAGTCATGTTGTTGATATCATCATTGGTAGCAAAGGCAAAGGCTTGTGCCCGGATTTCCATACCGATAGGCTCACCACCCGATTCAGTATGAATGTTTCCCTTGTCGTTCATCACCCACCACATATTGAAATCTCCGTAAAGAGAAACCCTGCGGTCGGTTTTACAATCCTTTGCTCCATTAATATCAAACCAGGGATAATCTCCCTCTTCCCATTCGTAATCGCCGTCTTCGTCACGGTCAAAGAAGGGAGCTAAATTGTAATCCTGTCCTTTTGAAACATCTCCGTGAGCCGGCCAGTTCTTAATAAACTCCGGAACCTGGTAATTGGGGAAATTAACGGATTGTAAACTGGTTCCATTCTGCTGGTCCAAAACACCGGCATTATACCAGGCATCGAATTGCTTTACTAAATCTTTACTGGAAGTAAAATGATTATCGTATTTCAAACACTCACTCGGATCAATTTCTGCTGTTGTATTTGCAAGCGGACCAGGCCAATAATCCTGTCCCTGGCGATAGCGAAGTGCTGCCAATTTCAATTGTCCGTTCACATCCGTTCCACCCAGCCAAAGCGCTGAAGTGAAAAAACACATGATCTTTGAATTTTTAGGAATCTCATATTGCGAGAAATTTTGACCGGGAACTTGCCACAAATTCCCTGCTGTATGAACCATTGCACGAACATTGTTGTACTCCATGTAAGTGCTTTTATTCGCCGGTGCACAATTGGCAGCTTTCGTTTGAATGGGGTTTTTAATCTTTTCTGTTCCTTTGTAAGCCTGAGAATAAAGGACTTTTGAACAAATTAAAATACCTATGACCAATAATATTCGCATTTCTTTCATAAATAGTTGCGAGTGAATATACTCAAAATTGCAGCGATATAAAAAAGCACAAGACAAGGAAATTTACCTTGTCTTGTGCTCTCTAACCGACTATGGGTCCATTATGTTACGTAGCAGCAGCTACTTTAGAAGGAAACGAAAACTAACTTACCTAAAAACTAACCTATTATGAAACAACTCCTCCTGAAAGCATATTTTGCTAATAAACACCAGATACAAAACGTATTCTGATGAAGCAAAAGTAGCTTCAGAAGTAATCTATTGAAATACCGGAAAAGGTTGTTTTTACGTACTTGGTGGAAGTTAGTTCAGATCCCTGAAATATCATTTTGCTTTTGGCATTCGTATATCACGAAATAACAATATCATGATATCATGATCTAATAAAATTGATCACCTCTTCCAGTCAACCACCTTCTCAAAATCAATCAACAAGTGGTAGATCGCATTGAATTTATTGAAACTCAATTCTTCATAAGTATCATACACATCATGATAATGCTTGTTTGGTCCCATGGTATACATGAAGAACGCCGGAACTCCTTTTTGCGTAAAGAAGTAATGATCTGAATTTGCAGCAGGTCCGCGTGAAGCAACTTTCGGCAAATATTGTTGCTTTTCATTGATCGATTTCAGCACCTCAAATTGTTCCGGGAACAAAGTCGCATTGACAACCGTTCCCCCTTCTTCTCCACTTCCCATAATATCGAGATTGAATAAAAACTGGATGTCTTTCAATGGGAAAACAGGGTTTTCAGTATAATATTTACTTCCCAGCAAACCAACTTCTTCCCCCGCAAATGCCATGAAAACGATATTCACATTGGAAGGGTTTTTTGCGTAATAGCGGGCCATTTCCAATAATAGGGCTGTTCCGGAAGCATTGTCATTTCCACCCGGGAAATAAGTCTCTTGTCCCATTTGACCCAAATGATCATAATGCGCGCTAAATACAAAGTATTTTTTCGATTTCTTTTTTGCAGGAATATATGCAATCACATTTCTTGCCTGATGATTTACCACTTTTGCATCCACTTTAATCTGAAAGTACCAGTCATCCAAGGACGCGTCCAAAGCTCCAGATTGCACTTGGAGCAAAGGAAAGCGGCTTTGTTCCTGGCTAACGCTCCATGTAAATTTTGTATCAACCAATTCAATAATCGGCATTGATTCACCCAAAACCTGAGCTAATTCCTTCGCTTTCTTCAAGGTATCACCTTTCCACAAACTAAAATGAAACGCAAATCCCATGGAAACTTTGGATTTACTCATCGCAGCTTCACTGATAATCTTCTTTAATTTCTTTCCGTTGTATAATTCTTCCAAAGAAACCCGGTGAATTTTGATACTGTCAGCATAATATATAGGACAAGCAGGATCTACTACAAAATCTTTTCCCGGAACAAGCATTTTTCCATTGACAGCGCAAGACATCCTGCCTGAGAAGGTATTTACTTTGAATTGAAAAGGCTGGAAAGGTGAATTCTTAAAAAATTTACATCCTATTTTTTCAAATTCACCTGCAATAAAACTGGCTGCAAGTGAATCTCCTCCATTTACATAACCACGCCCGTGAAAAGCCGGTGAGCACAATTTTTCCACAGTTATACGACCTTGTTCTACCTGCCCGAAACCCAGGAGAGGTATGAAAATCAGAAGCGAAAGAAATTTATGCATACTTGCGTTCTACTTTTTGAATTAATTCGATAGCCAACTGGCTTTCAACATCCCAATGATACTTGTTTGCATAACTGCTTACCAAAGATCTTGCCTGTTCTTTTGAAGGAATACTTTCCAATTGCTCAATCAAGCTATTGAATTCCTCATTGGAACCGTTAAATAACTCCTGGATAATTTGCAGACGCTCATTGAATCCGAAAGCACCTTTCAATGTTTCCAGGCGGACAGACATCAATCTCGCGGCCAAAGTTCCGTCATTGGAATTCAATTTCCCGTAGATCGGGTGCAAACCCTGCGTGTTTTCAATCGGAGCTGCAAAAGACGGTTCTGAAATTACTGGTTCTTTTTCTTCAGCTTCATGATGGTCAGCAAGCTCAACGATTTCATCAATCGGTTCTTCTTCCTCTTCCACCACATCATCTTCAATCAACTCAAAAGCAATTTCATCTTCCACTTCTTCTTCATTATCCATTCCGAATAAATCAAAAGAAGGTTCTTCTAAATCTTCCCGGTGTGATTCCTGCGCCTCAATGATCGGAACAATCTCCTCTTTTACGACTACAGACGCTTCCGAAGGTGCTTTTTCTGAAACCGGGGTTCCATAAACCTTTGATTCATACGCTTTATATCGCAAAATAATTGCGCGCTCATTCAATTGATTGGTAGCCGCTGCAAAAGCTTCCAACTCACCAAGAGTTGCTTCTCCTGACTTTATTTTTGCAAATAAAGCTGCAATTTCCTCGATCAATGCGTGCATTTCCATATTTCCAGTATTTCGAAATTTTTCAACATTTGCCAAAACTTGTAAACCTCCTGCATTTTAAGACCGGAGAAATAACAATTTTTGCAGTATAAAATTACAATTCAGGATTAGCCCTTTCGTCTCAAAAGCGAATAGTTGTTTATATTGGATTGTTGATAACCTTGAAAAATGATGTTTTTAGAGCAAATTCCTTCTGAAGCAAGACAAAACGGATGGATTGAAGTCATCTGCGGATCGATGTTTTCCGGAAAAACAGAAGAACTGATCCGACGTTTGAAACGCGTAGAATTTGCTCAGCAAAAACTCTTGCTTTTTAAACCGGCCGTCGACAATCGATATCACGAGGAACAAGTGATCAGTCATAAAGGTTCATCATTGGAAGCAATCCCCGTACAAAATTCAGCGGAAATTCTAAAACATTGGAAAAAGGAACGCGTTGTTGCTATTGATGAGGCACAATTTTTTGATGCCGGTTTAGTACAAATTTGCACCGATTTAGCGAAACAAGGTGTTCGTGTGATTATTGCAGGTTTGGACATGGATTATTTGGGAAAACCCTTCGGTCCCATGCCGGACCTTTTATGCATGGCAGAATATGTTACAAAAGTGCATGCAATTTGCGTTTCATGTGGTAACTTAGCACAGTACTCACATCGAACAACAAAGGATGAAGGACAAGTATTGGTTGGAGCAGTTGAAAAATACGAACCACTTTGCCGCAGTTGTTACAATAAAATTGAGCATTGAAATTAAATTATTCCATTGATTCATGTGCGGAAATTTTTGAAGCAGAGGTCATAGGTTCCAGCCTGGACGCTATCACACATGTTTACTTCGATTCCCGCAAAATTCAACAAGCAAAAGGAGCACTTTTTTTCGCGTTTCCGGGTCATTCCAGATCTGGAAATGAGTTTGTTGAAGCAGCTCACAAACAAGGAATCCGTTTTTTTGTTATTGCGAAAAATGCTTCCGTAAAACTTCATACTGATGCTGTTTATTTTAAAGTCCCGGATGTTCTGGGAGCACTTCAGCAACTGGCAAAATACCACCGAAGACAATTCAGTTATCCGGTTGTTGCAATAACCGGAAGTGTAGGAAAGACAACCTTCAAAGAATGGATTTTCCATTGTATTTCTGATAAGTTCAAAGTAGTACGAAGCCCGAAAAGTTTCAACTCGCAATTGGGTGTTGCATTGTCTCTTCTGGAAATGCATGAAAGTGCCTCTATCGCTTTTATAGAAGCAGGAATTTCCAAACCCGGAGAAATGAAAATCCTTCAGGACATGATCCGGCCCGATTACGGGATTTTCACAGCTTTCGGAAAAGCGCACCGGGAAAATTTTAGCAATAATGAAGAACATCTTTTGGAAAAATGGGTGCTCTTTCGTGAATGTCGTTTGGTATTTATCCCGCATACTTTTGCGGATCTTGAAAATCGCCTCCCTGGAAATTTCCAGGTTTGTTCAGCCTATGAGAACCATCGTTTCCCATCAGGATACAATGGAATGCTGGGTGTTTTAAAAACCTTTTTAGCATATCTTCAATTTGAACCGGAAGAAATCCGGAAACGGATCGATTCACTTCCGACACTTGCTTTGCGCATGGAAGTTTTTGAAGGAATTAACGGAAATACGATCATCAACGACACATACAACCTCGATCTGGATGCTTTAAGTGAAGCTTTGATTTATCAGCGACAATTGGCTCCGGATAAAAAACGGATAGTTGTAATCGGCCTGTCTGAAAAACATCAGCACGAACGAATGGAAATTGAGCGTTTGATCGCTTCCTTTGATCCGGATGAATTTCATTTCATTCCCGAAGGAAAATCCATTCCCTGGGAAAAGTTTCACCAAGCTGTTGTCCTGGTAAAAGCACACCGGGACCGGGCCTTTGAATACGAAGTAGCCAGAGGAAAAGCGCTGAAACACCGGACCATTGTAGAAATCAATTTAAGTGCGATCAAACACAATGTTTCCTTTTACCAATCACGTCTGCCCAAAAAAGTGAAGATCTTGGCCATGGTAAAAGCTTCTTCCTACGGTTCAGGGACAGAAAAAGTAGCTCCGTATTTGCAACATGCCGGGATTACTGATTTTGGAGTTGCATTTGCAGACGAAGGAGTTGAATTACGCAAAGCTGGAATTACGGGTTCTATCGTAATAATGAATCCGGATCCTGAACACAGTGATGTGATTATTGAAAATAAACTGGAGCCTGCAATTTATTCTTTCGAACAATTGGATGGATTTATAACTGCGTTGATCCATCGCAAAACTTCAGCTTATCCGATTCATTTGAAGTTCGACACAGGAATGCACCGCCTTGGATTCGCTCCAGCTGATAAAGAACGGGTTTTGGCGATTGTTAATTCACAACCGGAAGTACGGATTCAGGGAGTTTACTCACATTTAGCGGATGCCGATAACCCGAATCAGAATGTATTCACCCAAAAGCAATTGGCTGCTTTCGATACAATCGTTTCTTACTTCAGGAAACACAGTCCAGATTCATTTTTAGCTCACATCCTTAATTCAGAAGGTTCTTTGCGCTATCCGGAATCCTGTTATGATATGATTCGCATGGGAATTTCCATGTACGGTTATACTGAAAACAAAGACTTGAAAGCTTCTTTACAGGCAAGTGTTTCCTGGTACAGTTCTATTTCACAGGTCAAAGCTGTTCCGAAGGGAGATTTCATCGGTTATGGTTGCTCGTATGAAGCTCCGGAAGACATGACCATCGCAATTGTTCCTGTTGGCTACGCAGATGGTTTCAGACGCAGTTTAAGCAATGGAAAAGGCGTTGTGTTTATTCACGGGATCAAATGTCCGGTAGTGGGAAGAGTTTGTATGGATATGATTATGGTTGACGTCAGTTCGGTTACTGCGAAGATCAATGACCAGGTGGAGATCATTGGAGTCAATCAACCCATGGAAGTTTTCGCAAAAACGATGGATACTATTCCGTATGAAGTAATGACCGGACTATCAAGAAGGATGCACCGGGTTTATGTAGAGGACTGAAACTTTGCGCTCTCTCATTCTTTGCGGTTAAATATTCCATTTTTTTCTTACCGCTAAGAAGCAAAGAGCGCTAAGCGTTAAAATAACTATTCCTTTCTATAAAAAATCGCCTCTACTCTTCGGTTCATTGACATGTGTGCTTCTGAATCATCCGAAACCAATTCCATGCTATTACTGAAACCTTCTGCCGACATGCGCTTCTCATCGATATTGTTATGGATCAAATAGTCCATTACCGCTTCAGCTCGCTTTACAGACAATTCCATATCATTCGCACAGCAAACATGTCCATGTAATTTCAGTAAAAGCGTTGTGTCCTCCTGCATCAACTTTTTTAGTTTTTCCAGGTTCGGATAAGATTCGGAAAGAAACTCCGCTTTTCCACCAATAAAATTGATATTCAGATTGAGCGGCTTATTGAGTTCGAAAACCAATTTTGACGAACCCACGTTTTTAGTCCCGTAAACCAAGAGATCAACCCTTCTGTTCAATTCATCCGGAATAGCACGCGAACCGGAAAGTTCATTTGCGTTCACCGTTTCAACCCTGATCCGATCAAACTTTGTTCGCTTCAGCAAACTGTTCACCGACTCGATTCTTTCTTCGGACAAAGCAACATTTCTTGCGAATGATCCTGTTGAATCGGTATATCCAACCAAGCGGATGAATGCAATGGAAAATACATCCATTTTATCTAACTGCTTGAGAAGTTCCGTCTCATGAAGTACTTCCGATTGATTGTAAGCAAATAAAACGGCTATGGAATCTTTTCGCACCTCATTTTGAGCAAAGCAAGATGAAAATGAAAGAATGACAATTATGAGTAGACTTGATTTCATGCTTAGGTTTTAAGGAGAACGCTGATTGTTCCATTTCGTTACAAACTCATTTTTCAATTGCCAATACTAATTGCTTGCGCCAGCTTCCCCAACGAAAACGTCCAATTTTTCCACTCTGGTGAACAACCCGATGACAAGGAATCAACAATGCAATCGGATTTGCGCCGACAGCGGTTCCGACTGCCCTGGAAAGAGTGAGATCTCCCATACATTCAGCGATTGTTCCATAAGTTGCCAGTTCTGATTTTCCAAGAGCCAGGATTTCATTCCAAACAGCAACCTGAAAAGAAGTTGCTTTCACAGATACAGGAATTACCGGCAGATCTTCCGCTTTAACAAAGTAACTCATCAACGCTTGGTAAGCCAATTCGTTTAATCCCGTTCGTTCTTCCCGGATGGTACTTTTCGGAAAGGCCCTTCTTAAACGGATCGACCCGGTTTCCGCATCTTCAAAAGTAAGCTGGCAAATTCCGGATTCATGACTTGCAATAAAAACAGTTCCCAGAAAATAGGGAAAGATCGAATAATGAATTTCTGCTGGTATTTCCTCTATGATCCGGATATCCAGATCAATATGAGAAGACAATTCTTCCGGTTCCACATCAAACGAATCAAAAATGGAAAGCTGTGCCTGCTCTTGTTTTATTTGTGCCAGCGACGGAGAAAAAGCATCCTGAATAAAACGAATGGGATCTTTTCCCAAATATTCCTGGAAGAGGTGTTGTGTTTCCCATTCACCCAAATCCAATCGTTTGGATAAGTCCTCTACAGTAATTCCAATTTGCTGGGAATCAATCATCCATTTCAGGGTGTTGAACAGCAATTCCATGCGCGGAGCCTGGTATGAGAAATCGGATTCCATTTGAGAAGTGAAAGTTAGGGAAAAAGAGAATCGGATGATGTTAAGATCATGAATAGTTACAAACGACAAGTCGTTTATTTAAACAAAAAAGTAAGGGTGGAAAATTTTCCACCCTTACTTTTTCTTTTCTACATTTCAGTCTTACCTAAAGAACCCGATGGCTTCGGTTTCTCAGGTTTTGTAATTCTTCTTGCAATTTCCGGTTTCTTCTCCGGATCCATCATTTCCATCAATTTAAGACCTAATAGTCCATCCATTGCGGAACCTCCGGCTTGTCCGTTTCCACCGATCAGGACATCCGGGATCAGTTTGATGTTACCTTTCGATAATTCTTCCGTGATCTTGTAACGCGTGAAGTTTTCACCACCCAAAGCTTTCACCGCCAATTCATAGGCTTCCGCTGTAGATTTACCAATCGCCAAAATCTTACTCGCTTCAGCCGTACCTGTTTTTGAGATCCGTTCAGCTTCCGCATCTGCTTTCAGTTTCACCGCTTCCGAATCTGCTTTGGCACGTGCACGTGTAGCTTCCGCCTCCGCAATAGCCCTCATTTTTGTTGCCTCTGCTTCCGCTCCAACAGCCAATTTTACTCCGGATGCATCTCCTTCAGCTTTCTTTACCGTTGCATTTGCCGTGCGTTCTGCGATTTCAACGCTTTGCTGGGCTTTTACGATATCCTTTTGCATGTCCGCAATGGCAGTTTCCTTTTCCATTCCCTGGCGCGTTTCCTGCGCTTGTTTTTGGGTTTCATAAGTCACTTTTTGCTCTTCTGCCAGCTTTCTATCCGTCAAAGTCTTCATCAACGACTCCGGTGGAACAATGTCACCGATCAAGGTATCTACCGCATTCACGTTGTATTCATCCAATACTTTTTTGATATGTTCCTTTGCAGATTCCTGTCTTTCCTTACGTGTAGACAAGAATGCGATCACATCACTATCCTGCGCCGAATTACGGAAGTAGTTACCGATAGTCGGTTCCACAACTTGCGAAACCAAGTTCACCATAGTCCCAAAACGTGCAATAACCTTCGGTGCTTCAGTAGTGGGCACGAGAATGA
>CAMPIU010000085.1 GCA_946886545.1 uncultured Flavobacteriales bacterium
ACATGGACAATGCAGATGTTGTTTACGGTTCGCGTTTTATGGGACATCAACCTCATCGGATTCTTTTTTACTGGCATTCAAAAGGAAATAAATTCCTGACAGGTCTTTCCAATATGATGACCAATTTAAACCTAACGGACATGGAAACGTGTTATAAGTTAATCCGTTCTACAATAGCCAAAGACATCAAGATCAAGGAAAACCGTTTCGGAATTGAACCTGAAATAACTGCAAAGCTGGCAAAACGCAAAGGAATCCGTATTTATGAGGTAGGTATTTCTTATTACGGAAGAACATACGAGGAAGGCAAGAAAATTGGCTGGAAAGATGGTTTCAGAGCGATTTATTGCATTATCAAGTATAAGTTTACTAATTGAATTATAAATGGTAAAATTATCAAGGGTCACCACCTCAAACAGAGGTTCCTCCACTTGATAATTGATAATTATCCAATATTTTCAATTTCAAACTAGTAACGGATCTTTTTAGACCAGCTAATCGCCCGCTTTTCAATGACCAGATAGTAGCAGTACGCGAATGTAATTGCTATGAAAACGGCCAAACCAATTGCCAGCCAGCCAGGTAAATTCAGGTATTTTTCATTTTTAGCCACGAATAGAAACAGACCTCCTGCCAATCCGTGGGTTAAGTAAAGTGAATACGAGAATTGCCCGATCCATTCTAACCATTTGCTTCGAATCTTCACCCAAAGAATCAAACTAACCCCAATAATCAAAACCAGCGCATCTTCTATCGGGAAAATAAACACCAATACGATCAAACTGCAGGTAATCAGCAGATAATTAACCGATAGATTTCTGGACTTGTAGATCTCCGAACAGGCAATTCCTGCTATGAAAAAAGGGGTATTGTGAATCAGGTCGATGGAATGAAAGAACAATACCAGGACTAAAGCGGTAAACAGCACCAATGAATAAATCAGGATGTTCCTGCGCAAGAATATTACCAGAAAACCAATCAGCAAGTAAAACAAAAACTCCACTTTAAGAGTAACAAAAATAGGATTCATCCATTCCGAATCCCTGAATAAATCAACCGTAAGCGTTGCATTCTCCGCAATTTGTTTCACATCGTAGGGATAAGATCCTTTCCAAATAAAGGCCACCAAACAAATCAAAGCAAGTATTCCAAGAAACGGTGGAAATATACGGGCAAAGCGTTTTAGTAAATAGGTATAATAACTGTAAACTCCGGAATCAGTATTGGTCAAGGAGTAATAGATTACAAAACCCGAAATAATGTAAAACAATTCTACTCCCTGCGCTCCGAACCTGGAATAATCGCGGATCAATTCATTTTCAACCAGGAAACCATCCACACCATGAAATGAAAGAAAATGGAAGACAAGCACCATCAATGCGGCCAATGCGCGCAAAGATTCAATGTGACCCAAATGCCTTTTTACCTTTTCCAATGTGACGCTAAAATAATAGTTTCTTTCGGTCTTAGCCTCCGCAGTACCAGCAGAACTAAAAAACCCCGAATCTGAGTAAACAGAAACGGGGTTTTCAACGCTTTATTTAATGACTTAGTACAATTCTTGTTTCAAAGCTGTACGGTAATCCTTTATTTCTTCTCTGTTGATTTTGTGTTCGGCATTCTTCAACAAATTCAGCAAATACAAAAAGTTCTCCTGACCTTCGATCTCCAAAGGATACTCATTTCCTTCTTCATCCTCTTCATACTGTGCCTGAACGTCAAAACCGTTTCTATCCAGTAAAAACTCGTATGATAAACGTAAAACTTTTACCACCAAGGGATCTTGTTCCTTCAAAGCTTGTTCGCGCAATTCTTTCAAATCCTCCACAAGACCTTGGTATGCAATCCCCTCTTTTTCCACTTTGGAAATAATCGTTTCTAATTTCTTATTGGCAATGGCCGTTTTCATACTCACTTATTTTCAAGGTTGTAACTACTTTGCAACAACTTTCAAGACATGCAAATGTAATGACTTATTAGCAGTTAAAATAGCATCCACCGTGTTTTTTTACAAAATCCTTTGCTTTTTTAGAATTACACCCGATACCTTGAACGAATCACTATATTTGTAAAAACAGATAAAACCAATCTTTTGCTAGATATTTTACTCAAAGGCATTCTAACGGGATTTATACTAAGTATAATGATCGGGCCAGTATTCTTTCTTCTTTTGGAAACGAGTATCCGTAAAGGAATTCGTGCAGCTATTGCATTTGATATCGGGGTTTTTCTGTCTGATTTTATCTACATTATCATTGCACTTATATTCTACTCTGAAGTAAGTAAAATAACCTCTGGTGAGTATGGTCACATTATTTCCATTGTTGGCGGAATCATTCTCATGATCTTCGGTTTGGTAACCTTGTTTAAAAAACCCAAAGAAGATAAAAAGGAAGCAGAAAAGCAGCTGAATAAACAGACCAAAGACATGATTCTTTTAGGTCTCAAAGGTTTTTTGCTGAATTTTGCCAATCCGGGAGTAATTTTTTATTGGATTACCGTTATTGCTCTTGGAGCCGATGGGAAAAAGAATCCGGACGAAGCCATTGATGAAAGTACTTACTGGTATATTCTGATTATTATGGTCACTTTTTTCTCTGTCGATATGCTGAAGATTTTCGGTGCCAAAAAACTAAGACCTTTCATTACCGAAAACGTTTTGGTTGGTCTTAACAGATTGATTGGTTTGATTATTATCGGAACCGGAGTCTTATTAGTAATCAAAGGCTTCCTCGCAAAATAGTTCTGTAACATTTTCACCCGTAACTGATTATTAAATTGAAATATCATTCAAATTCCATGAAATTCGTTTGCATCCTCTTTTCTTTATTTTCTTTCACTCTGATGAGTCAGGTTATAAACAAGGAAAACCTCACTCCCAAGGAGAAGAATTACTATGATTTTCAACAAACTCAATTGGAATCCATTGGAAGTTATTACAAAGACCTTTTGGGGGAATCAAGGGACAAACACGGGAAATGGCTATACTATGACCGTTTCGGAACCGTAATCGAAGAACGCAATTATTACCGTGGAAAACTCCACGGAAGAGTGATTTCCAGTTATTCAAATGGCAAAAACAAACAGGAAGGTTACTTCAAAATGGGAGAACAGGACAGTGTGTTCAGAGAATGGAATGAAACAGGGAAATTAAGTGTTCAGGGGTTTTACAAGTTCGGACAACCTACCGGAATTTGGGAATATTACTACCTCACAGGACAAAAGAAACAAGTGGAAGAGATTATTGATTCTACCACCTATTTACGCGAATTCTGGATGCCGGATAGTTTACATACTCAAAAAGTGAAGGATGGAAACGGAGAATACCTGACTTTTTTCGACACCGGTATGGAAAAAGAATGGTACAACTATAAAAACGGATTGAAGGACGGTCCCTTTGAAGAGGTTTCAATTTACGGATACCTGCTCATTAACGGAAAATTCAAAAACGGAGAAAAAGACAGTACCTGGAACTTCTTTTATTACACGGGAGTTATTGAAAAAACAACTAATTACCTTAACGGAAAACTGCACGGGGACTACAAATATTTCTATGATAACAAGCAGGTCAATGTAGAAGGAACTTATTCCAATGGAGAAAAGTCCGGTTTGTGGACCTGGTATACCAAAAAGGGAACCAAAGACATGGAAGGTTCATTCGACCAGGGTAAACAGCATGGAAAATGGACTTACTGGCATCCTACCGGAGAAGTCAGTTACTATGCGGAATACGATCAGGATAAGAAAACAGGAACCTGGGAATATTTCTATAAGGATGGCAGTAAATTCAAAACAGGACCTTTCAAGGATGACCAGAAACACGGAAAATGGGAAACCTGGTATGAAAGCGGACAACTGCTAATGTCCGGAGAATATGTAAAAGGCAAAGAGGAAGGAACTTGGGTCAATTATTGGGAAGACGGAAAAGAAAAGAACATTGCAACCTTCAAAAACGGCCTGTTGCACGGAAAATGGGAATCTTACTTCCCTACAGGGAAACCAAATATTTTCGGAGACTACAAAGAAGGAGAAAAAACAGGTGAATGGACAAGTTTCTTTGAGAATGGAAAACCAAAGGATATTTTCAATTACAAGGTCATTGTCAAAAAATCGAAGATCGAAAATGGCCCTTTGAAAGATTACGATGTGAAAGAAAGTGTGAAAGACGGACATTCAGTTTCCTTCTCTCAAAAAGATTTCAAAAAAACCGAAGAGGGTGATTACAAAAACGGTCAAAAAGATGGTGTTTGGTATACCTATTGGCCCGGAGGACATATTCCGAGCAACACAACAACATATAAAAACGGACTGTTGGAAGGGAAATCTACCGAATTAGACAGAAGAGGAAATCTTGTTTCAGAAACCGATTACAAAGACGGCTTGAAGCACGGAAAAATGAAAATATATGACAAACGCGGTAAAGTAGCTAAAGAACTGGAATTCGAGTTCGGGCAGCAAGTGATAAAAGGTGCCGGAGGGAGCAACATTGAGTTTAAAACGAGGTAATAACAAGTTCAAAGGGTGAAAGGGTTCAAAAAGTTCAAAGCATTTCGTTCAATCTCTTTTGAACTTTTGAACAACTAAAACCTTGCAACAAATGACCTTTTTTCTTAAATTAAGTAAGAAAAGGACATGACAGATCAGGAACTAGGAATTTTCGGAGAGCAGATGGCTCAAAAATTTCTTCTGAAAAACGGGTATTCTATTCGCAAGACAAATTACCGTTATTTGAAATTTGAGATCGACATTATTGCGGAAAAAGGAGAACAAATTGTAGTGGTCGAAGTGAAAACCAGGCAAACGGCTGAAATCGGAGAACCCTGGATGGCCGTTACCAAAAAGAAACAACGGCAAATTATCTACTGTGCGAATGAGTACATTCAATCCAGAGATCTTCCGAATGAAGTTCGCTTTGACATTATTTCCATCGTTCACAATCAATTCCGCACCAAACTGGAGCACATTGAAGATGCATTTTCGACATGATATCAAGAGAGTTTTAACCGCAAAGTAGAGCCAGCTGTAGTCTCCGTCGCGGCGGAAAGACTGAGCATAGTCCGTTACAGACGTTATGTAGAGGTAAAAGAGCGCAAAAAGAAAGACTAAAACTTTGCGTTCTCTGCGTCTTTGCGGTGAAAATAAAAGTAAGAGCTAAATACCTTGATCCTCAAGTTTATACCAACTTTCAAATAAACAACGTATCTTTGCCGCGTCTACTGCGATAGTAAACATTAAATTCTGCTCGTGATGAACACAAGAAAAACAGGTACAGGGAAAGGCCGTACAACAACAGGAAGAGGTGCAAAGCCAGGTGGCTCAAAACCTGCTTCAAGATCAGGGAAACCAACTTCAAGAACGGAGAAACCGGCAACAAGAGGAGGCAAACCGGCCCCAAGAACGGAAAAACCGGATGCTGAAAAAAGCAGCACTCCAAGACCAAGACCAACAGCAGCTGATGGATCTTCAAAACCTCATTTCAAACCAAAAGTTCGTAAAGGTGATCCATTACCTTCTTTCAACGAAGACGACATTCGTTTGAATAAATATTTGTCCAATGCAGGAGTATGTTCCCGCAGAGAAGCCGATGTATTGATCCAAACCGGAGTTGTTTCCGTAAATGGCGAGATCATTACCGAAATGGGTTATAAGATCAAAAAGGGCGACAAAGTGCAATACGACGGCGAAACAATTAATGCTGAGATCAAACGTTATGTGCTTTTGAACAAACCAAAAGGATTCATCACAACTATGGATGATCCGCTTGGAAGAAAGACTGTAATGAGCTTGGTATTTAACGCATGTAAGGAGCGTATTTATCCGGTGGGCCGTTTGGACCGTGATACAACCGGTTTATTGCTTTTCACCAACGACGGAGACATGGCTAAAAAGCTGACTCACCCGCGTTATGAAGCAACTAAAATTTACCATGTTGAGACAGATAAACCCGTTCAGGCGGAACATTTGGAATTGTTGATGCGTGGTATCGAATTGGAAGACGGACGCATTCAGGCAGATAAGGCCGAGTATGTGAAAGATGGCAAATCTTCCCGCGAAGTTGGGATTGAGATCCACTCCGGAAAAAACAGAATTGTACGTCGTATGTTCGAAAAACTGGGATACGAGGTGGTAAAACTGGACCGGGTTCAATTTGCCAGTCTTACAAAAAAAGACTTACCGAGAGGTTATTACAGACATTTAACGGAGAAAGAGGTTCATTTTCTAAAAATGACAAAATAATTCAAGATGTACAGAAAGCTGTTATTCATTTTCCTTTTAGCAGTTATTGCAAATCCCGCTGATGCCCAAATCAGAAAGCATCAACGAAAAAGAAGTACCAACGCCGGTACCCTATTCTTCTATTGGGGTTACAACAGAACTGCTTATACGCAATCAACCATTCATTTTATCGGATCGGATTACGATTTCACATTGAAGGGTGTAAAGGCAACTGACAGGCAGCCAAAATTCGGAGCGGACTTGTATTTGAATCCGGCGAATATCACCATTCCACAGTATAACTTCCGGATTGGGTATTATTTTACCGAAAAATGGGCCTTATCTCTTGGTGTGGATCACTTCAATTATGTGATGTCGCACGATAAGGAAGTCATGCTGGATGGTCATTTTGACATGGGAGTCGATTCACTTTGGGAAGGGAACTACAATCAGGAAACAACAACGATTGATCCCAATCATTTCCACTATGAGCACTCCGGCGGATTAAACTATCTGCGGATCGAATTGATGCGTTCGTTCGATTTAGTAGAATTGGGAGATCGAAGACAGTTTGCAATTACCGGAAATGTGGGCCTGAATTTAGGACCGATGCTTACAACAACAAACTTTTTGTTTGCAAATGAGCAAAGCAGCCGGTCAACTGCGCTTTCGGGTTATGGAATTGGCGCCAACGCCAGTGCCCGCTTTGAATTTTTCAAGCATGTATTCATCCAGGCTGAAGGCGGATTGGCTTTTGCGCATCTTCCGGGTGTGAAAACGCGTTCGGATGATCGCAATCAACGTGCAAAACAAGCTTTCGGTTTAGCTACTTACAATCTATCTTTGGGCCTGATGTTCTACATCAAAACCAAGAACGGGTGTGATAGCTGTCCGCATTGGTAAACAAAAAATAGTAATTATAAATTCTTTAATTATCAAGAGTTTAATCTCTTGAAGTTACAATAACACGATATGTCACAAGAATTATCAGAACAAGAAATCCAGCGACGACAAACGTTGCAACATTTGCGCGATGCAGGCATTGATCCTTATCCTGCAGCACTTTATCCGGTAACAGATTATTCCGCTTCAATCAAGAACAATTTTGAAGAAGGAAAACAAGTTTGCCTGGCAGGTAGAATGATGAGTCAGCGTGTAATGGGAAAAGCTTCTTTTGCTGAATTACAAGATTCTGAAGGAAGAATCCAGGTATATTTCAACCGCGACGAAATTTGTCCGGGTGAAGACAAGATGTTATACAACGACCTGTTCAAAAAATGGTTGGATCTGGGTGATTTCATCGGGATCAAGGGAGAAGTATTCAAAACGCAGGTCGGAGAAGTTTCGGTAAACGTAAAAGAATTCCAGCTTCTGAGCAAATCCTTGAAACCACTTCCGCTTCCTAAAACAGATGCAGAAGGACAGGTTCATGATGCCTTTACAGATCCGGAAATGCGTTACCGCCAACGCTATGTTGATTTGGTAGTCAATCCGCAGGTAAAAGATGTTTTCGTAAAACGCACGAAATTATTCTCAGCAATGCGTAATTTCTTCAACGACGCGGGTTACATGGAAGTTGAGACACCCATTTTACAGGCAATTCCGGGGGGAGCTTCTGCACGACCGTTTATTACGCACCACAATGCTTTGGATATTCCGTTATACATGCGAATTGCCAATGAATTGTATCTGAAAAGACTGATTGTCGGTGGATTTGACGGAGTATATGAATTCTCCAAAAACTTCCGCAACGAAGGAATGGACAGAACTCACAATCCGGAATTTACGGCAATGGAAATCTATGTTTCTTACAAAGATTACAATTGGATGATGGATTTCACCGAGCGTTTACTGGAACATTGCGCAGTAGCTGTAAACGGAACACCTGAATGTACTTTCGGCGAACACCAAATCAGTTTCAAAGCACCGTACAAGCGTGTTACCATGCGCCAATCGATTATTGATTTTACCGGATTCGATATTGCAGGAAAATCAGAAGACGAATTGAGAGCAGCGGCAAAAGGAATGGGAATTCAGGTGGACGAAACAATGGGTAAAGGAAAACTCATTGACGAGATCTTCGGCGAAAAATGTGAAGGGAATTATATCCAGCCTACATTCATCACAGATTATCCTAAAGAAATGTCGCCCTTGTGTAAAACACACCGCGATAATCCGGAGTTGACGGAACGCTTTGAATTAATGGTTTGCGGAAAAGAAATTGCAAATGCCTATTCCGAGTTAAATGATCCGATCGATCAGCGAGAGCGTTTCGAAGACCAGGTTCGTTTGGCTGAAAAGGGTGATGATGAAGCAAACGGATTGATCGACCAGGATTTCCTGCGTGCATTGGAATACGGAATGCCCCCTACATCCGGACTTGGAATCGGGATGGACCGTTTGATCATGTATTTAACAAACAATCCGTCTATTCAGGAAGTATTATTCTTCCCTCAAATGCGTCCTGAGAAAGTGATGAAAGTTGTTCTGAATGAAAATGAACAATTGATCTTCGACATCATGCAGCGCGAGAAAAGTATGAATTTACTGACTCTGAAGGAATCCGTGAATTTGAGTAACAAGGCCTGGGATACGAGTATTAAAGGGTTGACGAAACATGGTTTGTTAAAAGTGACCAAAACGGATGACATTCTGAATGTTGATCTTGTAGGATAACTAATTGCTTAATATTAAATGAAATCCCTGATTTACCAGATAGATCAGGGATTATTTATTTCTCGTAATGCAAGTGACAAATAAGCATATTCTATCTTCCCACTGATGCGCAGATAAATGGAGTCGATCGGTAGTCGACTCTCTCTTCTTTAACTGATTGCTACTTATGACTTAGTTGTTAAAAATTTATACATCTATTGATAAATCAACAAAATTTTCACAAACCAGCCAAAGCAAGCAACTATTTTTATCAAATTACCATCTATATGCTTGTTAAACAATTGCTAAGGGAATAGAGAAATATTGAAAATATTGACGAAGAATTTGGTCAAACTTCTAATCAAG
>CAMPIU010000086.1 GCA_946886545.1 uncultured Flavobacteriales bacterium
GGTTTACTGTTTTCCTTACTTGTTGGTTTGTTCTTACTGCAATCTTGCGGGATCAATAGTAATCTGATGTTTAGAACACCAAAAGGTGTTCAGGAAGTAAAGGATAGCATTCCTTTGAAGCCAGTCGCGGAGTATAAAATTTCGAGAGATGATAAATTCACATTTATGCTTTATACCAATGAGGGAGAGCGTATTGTGAATGAGATGGCCGGAATGAACAAAGAAGCTATTGCAAAAGCAGAAATCGAATATGTTGTAAGACCGGATGGTACCGCAGATCTTCCTATTCTTGGAGCTACCAAGGTTTCCGGTCTCACAGTGAAGCAGTGTGAAGATACCCTGGCTCACCTTTTCGAGCAGAAAAACGGCTACAACAAACCATTTGTCCAGGTTAAACTAACGAATCAACGGGTCATTGTATTTCCCGGAAACGGAAGTGCGGCAAAAGTGATCCCGCTTCAAAACAATAATACTACCTTAATGGAAGCAATTGCTCTTGCCGGAGGAATCGCTGAGCGAGGGAAAGCGAATAAGGTGAAAATTATGCGCGTTGTCAATAATGTACGGACCATGTATGTAGTGGATCTGTCCGTCATTGAAGGACTCAAATATGCCGATATGATCGTTCAGGCCAATGACTATATTTATATTGAACCGAAGGAACAGGTCGGACAGGAATCTCTAAAAGTCATTGCACCTATCGTATCCCTGGTATCCAGTGCCCTGGTAATAATTACAGTATTCTCAACATTGAAGTAACGTGAATAGTCCAAACTCATCCATATTTATAAACAAGGATTACAATCCGATTATTGCGAGTGTAATTCTGCGCCGCTATTGGTGGTGGGTTCTACTATTGATCGCATTTTTCATGAGTATTGCATTTTTCTATTTGCGATATACCAAACCTGTGTATGATTCAAGCATGATTATTCAGCTGGCTGAAAAAGATCAGGGAAAGGAATTACTCGAAATCGATAATATCAATAAGAACGATGATATCTCAACAGAAATAGAGTTACTACGCTCACAGCTCTTATTTGAAATGGCTATTTCAAAAATGAATATGAACGTTTCAATCTTTGCGGAGGGGAAAATTCTTACGGAAGAAAAATACCATCAAAGCACCTTTACCATTCTTCCCTACGCTCTCCGTGACAGCAGTCTTTGTGACATTCCGATATGGGTTGAGACAACTGAAAATCAAAAAATTAAACTATCCTACACCTTAAATAATCAAATTTATTCCAAAACATCACCTGTAAATAAAACAATCCGCACCAAGCATTTTGATGTTGCATTTAAGGTCCAGAATTGGGATGTTTTAAAACAGGATGATGAGGCTAACAGGCTTTATTTCACATTTAACAACCAAAAATCTTTGGCATCACGCCTGATCGCAAATTTAGAGGTCAACCCGGTTGATGTCAATGCGAAAACGATTGAGTTGAGATACAACGGAAATAATCCGGAATTGTGCAAGGACATTATTCAGTCCGTTGCCACCACTTTTTTCGGTTACGATGAAGAAATGAAACGTAAAAGTGCAGACAACATCTTGCATTTTATTCAGTTACAGCTCGATTCGATTTCCGGAGAGTTAAAAGATTCGAAGGACAGTCTGACGGATTTTCAACGCAAAACCCGGTTAACGGACCCTGAAAACACTGGTGGTACATTAGCAAACAACATGGATAAGTTCCAGGAGATGCTTTTCGATCTGGACAATGAATTGGCTACCTTGAAAATGGTCAATCAAAAATTAAGATCAGAACCAAACCGATTGGACATTTACCGCCTTATTCCTGAAATGATGGGGAAAAGCTTTGAATTATCGTTGACGAAACAGATTACGGATCTGAATACTTTGTTGGAACGAAAAGAAGAACTTCTGACCAATGTCACCGAGAACAATTCGGAATTGAAAAACCTCAATTCACGAATTCAGTCAAAAATTCAATCCATTCGCAGAAGTATCGAAGTCATCCAGGAGCGCATACGGGCACAAATCAAAGTGATCAACGAAAAAATCGGCTCCATTGAAGGAGAATACCTTAAACTCCCTCAAAAGAAAATGGAGTACAATCGCTTGAAATCACTGCAAGATTTAAATGAGAAATACTACACGCTTTTGACAGAAAAGAAAGTCATGTATTCTATCTCTAATGCGGGTTATACTTCCAGTAACCGGGTGTTAAATGAAGCTTCCCTGAACCTGGTCCCTGTTAGCCCGAACAGAAAACTGGTTTACGCAGGATTCGTTTTTGTCGGGTTCATCTTTGGGTTTGCATTTTTATTCTTCAAGTATATAACCTTCAATGAGATTAACACGGTAGAAGATTTGAAACAACTACTGCCGGATAAAATAACAATTTTAGGAAATATCCCTCAGCTGAAGGAAAACTCTGAATTCAGTCAGTTAATGGTTCACACGAATCCAAAATCCATTCTGGCGGAATCGATGCGGAATATCCGGACAAATCTGAGTTTCGTGAATGCAAATGCACAGGTAATTGCAATTTCTTCTTCTATTTCCGGGGAAGGAAAAACCTTTGTTGCACTGAATTTAGCAGGAATCATAGCACTTTCAGGAAAGAAAACCATTGTAATCGACCTCGATTTACGCAAACCGAAAGTTCACCTGGGCTTAAATGTTCCCAATGAAAAAGGAATCAGTAACCTGATCATCAAACAGGCAAACTTGGACGAATGCATCAGACACTCGGAAATTGAAAACCTGGATTTTATCAGTGCCGGTCCTATTCCTCCAAATCCTTCGGAATTAATTCTCAGTGATTCGTTTTTTGAGATCCTGGACGCATTAAAAGCTCAATACGATGTAGTAATCATTGACAATCCTCCGGTTGGTTTGGTAACTGACGGAGTCCAAATCCTGGCAAAAGCAGATGTACCGATCTATATATTTAAAGCGCATTATTCCAAACGCATTTTTGCAGGAAGGGTACGTGAATTATTTGACATGAACCAGATAAGCCACCTGAATATCATTTTGAACGGTACAAAAGTTTTCAAAGGAAAATACGGCTATGGATATGGTTACGGCTATGGATATGGCTATTATGACGAAGAAGATAAAAAGAAAAAAAAATAACTAAATGGAATTCAAACGAACAGCTCTAGCTGATGTAATACTTATTCAACCGACTATTTTTGGAGATGACAGAGGTTATTTCTTCGAATCCTTTCATCAACAAAAATTCAACGACTTTATCGGGTCAGAAATCTCTTTCGTCCAAGATAATGAATCAAAATCTGCTAAAGGCGTGCTTCGGGGACTACACTTTCAGGCACCGCCGCATGCCCAGGGAAAATTAGTCCGTGTTGTTAAAGGAAGTGTCTTGGATGTTGCCCTGGATATTCGCTTAAGTTCACCCACTTATGGTCAGCATGTCTCTTTTGTTCTGAGTGAAGAAAACAAAACACAAGCATTTATTCCTGCGGGCTTTGCTCATGGCTTTGTGACTTTGGTAGACGATACTATTTTCCAATACAAATGCACTAATTGGTACAATCCATCCAGTGAAGGAAGCATCCTTTGGAACGATCCTGCGTTAAACATCCAATGGGAAGAAGCAAATCCTATATTATCTGCAAAGGATAATTCCGGAGTGCTTTTCTCAGATTTCAAAACTCCATTTGAATAGGCAGCATGACAACTGAAATCATTTTGGCTTGTGCCGGTTTCCTGATTATGGGAATTATTATGAGTTACGTATCCAACGGGCTTCTTTTGAGATTTTCCCAAAGTCTTGGAATTCGCAATAACAATGATGTAATTGTGCGTTGGGCAAACGAATCCAAACCATCACTGGGAGGTATCAGTTTTTTTGTCGCTTTCTTTTTTGGAACGGTTGCTTATTCTGTCATTTTTAATAATGAAAACATTTTTCAAAACAGACAATTTGTGGGGCTTCTGACTGCAGGAACAATTGCCTTCATTATGGGTTTGGCTGATGATGCTTACAATACAAGACCTTTTATAAAATTGTTTGTTCAGATCTTTTGCGGAGTCATTTTTGTTTACACGAACAATGTCATTGAACTGACTGAAATAGACTGGGTAAACACCTTAATCACTATTACCTGGGTTGTCGGAATAATGAATTCCTTAAACATGCTGGACAACATGGATGGGATCACCGGTACAACGACACTCTTTATTCTCATTTCATGTTTAGCAAGTAATATCATTCTTTTCGATTGGAACATGAATATCTGGACTCTGACGATGCTGATTCAAATCGGAGCAACTTTGGGGTTCCTGGGTTTCAATATTCATCCTTCCAAATTATTTATGGGTGACGCCGGAAGTCAGTTCGTTGGTTTGTTCGTTTCCTTCTTTTCGATTCATGAATTGTGGAATATCGGAAACAATACTCATCTGAATCCGCTGACAGGTGGAGCAATTACACTTATTGCTTTTACTCCTGCTATTTCCGATACGCTTACGGTTGTGATTAACCGTTTAAGAAAAGGAAAATCCCCCATGGTGGGTGGAAAAGATCATACCACACATCATTTGGTTTATTCAGGATTGAATGACCGGCAGGTGTGGATCGTTTTTCTTGGAATCGGGTTAATGGCAACTTTAATAACGATCTTAGCTGTTGTATTCGCTAAAATGGGCAATCCGTGGATGTCATTCTTCCTTACAAGCTACTTTTTTGCAGTATTTTTTGTTTTATACCGTAACACACTTATTCACAAGAAGTAGATTGCTTAATTTTGTAGTGCTTTAATTGCATTACATGAACAGACTTTTCCTTTTCTTATCCCTGACTTTCTTAGTGGCTTGTCAAAATCAATCACCGCAGCAGAAAAGATCAAAAAAACAAAAAGCAGCTATTTCTACCGGAGCCGTTGTATTTCCTGATTTACCTCAAAGTATGGAATTTGCAGGAACAACAATTAACCTTCAGGACGAAGACCTGCGTGAACGATTGGACCGGGAAGTACTCATGACAGCTTATTATCAAAGTGCGTGGATCGGTGCAATAAAAAGAGCGCATCGCTATTTCCCGGAAATAGAACGCATTCTGAAAAAAGAAGGAGTTCCCGATGATTTTAAGTATTTGGCTATTATTGAGAGTAATCTGCAACAAGCAATTTCACCGGTTGGTGCTCAAGGTTTTTGGCAATTTATGCCTGAAACAGCAAAATTGTACGACCTTGAAATGAACGGGGAGATCGACGAGCGTTTAAATATTGAAAAAAGTACCCATGCTGCATGCCGTTACCTGAAAGATGCTAACAGAACTTTAAACGATTGGGTGATGACAACCGCTGCATATAACCGTGGTGTCGGAGGTGTTCTTGAAGATATGGAATGGCAGGAAACCGAACATTATTTTGACACTTATCAGAACAGCGAAACAGGGAGATATGTTTTCCGCTTGCTGGCCACCAAACTCATTTATGAAAACCCGGAAGCTTACGGATTTTATCCCGATAAAATGGAATTATACGAACCTTTCCATATCCAAAAAGTGATCGTGGAAGAATCTATTCCGAATTTGGCACTTTGGGCAAATGATCAGGGTTTTAATATCAAAATTCTTCGTAAATTAAATCCCTGGTTGAAAACAACCAAATTAACAGTGAAAGGCCGGAAATTCACGATAATCTTACCGGCCGCGTCCGAAAATTTAAAGCCTTACAACGCGTACAAATAACATTTAAGATCACACATTTTTGACATGAGTCTTGACGAACAAACAAAAAAAATTGAAGTTTACGGAGCCAGAGAGCATAATTTAAAGGATATCCATTTAGAAATTCCAAGGGACAAACTTGTTGTTTTCACCGGTTTGAGCGGAAGCGGAAAATCCTCACTTGCATTTGATACCATTTTCGCTGAAGGTCAACGAAGGTATATTGAGACTTTTTCTTCTTACGCCAGACAATTTTTAGGAGGAATGGAACGTCCGGACGTTGACAAGATCAATGGCCTAAGTCCGGTAATATCAATTGAACAGAAAACAGTTTCAAGAAGCCCACGATCAACTGTCGGCACAATTACCGAGATCTATGATTTCATGCGTTTGCTTTATGCCCGGATCGGAACCGCATATTCCTACGAAACCGGCGAGCAAATGGTCAAATATTCGGATGACCAGATCACGGATTTGATTATCGAACAATTTGAAGGAAAAAAAGTACTGATCTTGGCACCAAAAATTAAGGGAAGAAAAGGCCATTACAGAGAACTTTTCGAACAAATCGGTAAAATGGGCTATTCAAAAGTCCGTATTGATGGGCAAATCCTGGAGATCGAAAAGGGAATGCGCCTGGATCGCTACAAGATTCATGATATTGAGATTGTCATTGACCGGATCCAGGTGAAAGCCGATGACCGCAAACGCTTATATGATGCAATTACTACCGCCATGAAACATGGAGGGAAAAGCATGATGATCCAGGAGTTTGAAAGCAATCACGTACGCCATTTCTCCCGCTTGTTAATGTGTCCAACAACAGGGATTTCCTATCCGGAACCGGAACCGAATTTGTTCTCTTTTAACTCGCCTTATGGAGCTTGTCCTACCTGCGTAGGATTGGGTGAAATATCCGAAATTGACCGCGAAAAGGTTATTCCGAATCCGAAACTGAGTATAAAAAAAGGTGGTTTGGCACCGATCGGAGAATACAAGCGCAACTGGTTTTTCGACCGCATAGAATCTTTCCTGCAACAGGAAGGTTATACAATCAATACACCGATTGAAGATCTTCCGGATGAATTGGTTCACGTGATCCTGAATGGAAATGAAGGTCTGGAACAGAGTACCAAAGAAACAGCTATTCAATTCGAAGGTCTGGGAAACTTTATGGCAAGGCATGCAGAAGAAAGTACCGCAGGAATTCAGCGCTGGGCCCAAAGTTTTATGAATAAGATCACTTGTCCGGAATGCCATGGAGCTCGCTTGAAAAAAGAAGCACTTCATTTCAAAGTGAATGAAAAAACACTTGGGGAAGTTGCAACTCTGGACATCCAGGAATTAGCCCTCTGGTTAGAGAACATTGAAGACTCGCTGAATAACGAACAGCAGGTTATCGGAACGGAAATCCTGAAAGAGATCCGTGCCCGTGTACGCTTCATTTTGGAAGTTGGATTGGAGTATCTGACTCTTCACCGCTCAGCACGAAGTTTATCAGGTGGAGAAGCACAACGCATCCGTTTGGCAACACAAATCGGATCGGAATTGATGAATGTATTGTACATTTTGGATGAACCGAGCATCGGATTACACCAACGTGACAATACCCGTTTGATCAATTCATTGAAACGTTTGAGAGACGGTGGAAATTCTGTAATCGTAGTAGAACATGACCGTGAAATGATGGAAGCTGCTGATTTTGTAGTGGATATTGGTCCGGGAGCCGGAGTTCATGGAGGAGAAATTGTAAATGCTGCGCCATTTGATCAGCTCATTTCCAAAGATTCTATTACTACGAAATACCTGAGAGGTGAACTGGAAATTGAAATACCGAAAAAACGACGAAAAGGAAACGGAAAAAAACTGGTTTTGAAAGGCGCTTCGGGAAATAATCTTCAAAATGTGGATTTAACGATTCCGCTTGGAACACTTACTTGCGTAACCGGAGTTTCCGGAAGTGGTAAATCGACCTTGATTAATCACACACTCTACCCTATTTTGAACGCCCACATTTACAACGGCGTAAAAAAACCAATGCCTTACAAGAAGATCGAAGGATTGGAACACCTGGACAAAGTGATTGAGATCGATCAAAGCCCGATCGGAAGAACTCCGCGAAGCAATCCGGCAACCTATACTAACGTTTTCACAGAGATCCGCTCCCTGTTTGCAGCACTTCCCGAGGCTCAGATCCGAGGATACAAAGCCGGAAGATTCTCATTCAATGTAGCGGGCGGACGGTGCGATACCTGTGGTGGTGGTGGATTGAAAGTCATTGAAATGAACTTTCTGCCGGATGTTTATGTGGAATGTGAAACATGTAATGGAAAACGCTATAACCGGGAGACGCTTGAAGTGCGTTTTAAAGGAAAGTCGATCAATGATGTATTGGAAATGACCATCGAAGATGCAGTAGTTTTCTTTGAGAGCATTCCGAAAATTCATCGTGTGCTGGAAACCCTGAACTCAGTAGGATTGGGTTATATCAAATTAGGACAACCTTCTACAACTGTCAGTGGCGGTGAAGCTCAGCGCATCAAATTAGCCGGAGAATTAACCAAACGGGGAACGGGAAACACCATTTATATTTTGGATGAACCAAGTACAGGTCTGCATTTTGAAGATATCCGGATGCTGATTGAGGTGCTTCAGCGTTTGGTGGATGACGGAAATACTGTTTTGGTGATCGAACACAACCTGGACATTGTAAAAGTTGCCGATCATATCATTGACGTGGGACCGGAAGGTGGTCGCGGAGGTGGAAACATTATTTGTACCGGAACTCCGGAAGAAATCATTAAGAAATATAATGATGTTTCTCATACAGCCAAATACCTGAAAATGGAAATTGATCACATGGAGAAATTGAGAAAGGAATTGAAGAAATAAATAGAAATTCATACATTTGATTCAACAAAAGGCGCAGGGTATCAATCCTACACGATAAAAAAACAAACCATCTAAACGGATATTATGAAAAAATCAATACTCACTTTTCTTTCAATTACAGTATTTTTTTTGACCCACTTTGCTCAAAGTGAAGTAAAAAAACCTATCGGCAACAACAATAAGATCAATGTTCACAGACCTCATAATTCAGTAAATTATGATTGGGATGCAAATACTTCTTCCTGGACTCTGATTGATTCTACTCAATATCAATACAATATCCAGGGACAGGTAACAAGCAGCCTTAGCCGGACAAATGGAAATTATACCCAGCGAACTTCTCATACATATGACTATCTATTCCAACCTCTATTGGAAACAAGGGATGTTTACGATCTCGGAAGTTCTTCCTGGAAGCCCGCTAATAAAGTACAAATGGCCTTTAATAGCAATTTCGATGAAACACTGCATGAACGATCCATTTACAATGCTGGAAATTGGGAAATCTATTATGGATACAAA
>CAMPIU010000087.1 GCA_946886545.1 uncultured Flavobacteriales bacterium
CCGGAATAACTTCCTCTACTTTTACTTTTGTGATTCCGTTCCGTACAAAATTCAATTTTTGGGCACCCGCCATACTCAGATCAATAATGTGTGGTGAGGATTTTCCCATCCGGTCAACAACCTTTACAATGATGGTGGAATCGTTTTTCAGATTGGTAACCTTCAGAATCGTACCGTATTTCAACGACTTGTGCGCGCAATACATACTGTCTTTGTGATAGGTTGCACCCGAAGCCGTTCTTCTACCCTGAAATTTATTCGCATAATAGCTTGCATTACCTGTTTGGGTGAAAGGTGTTTGAAGTTGAAAACTTACCAAAAAACCACATGCAATTAGTCCAAAAATCCAATATCTCAAACCGTCTAAAATTAAAAGTTGGGAAGCTAAGATAGGGAAACAGGATTGGTCACACTAAAGATTTACAATTCCTTAACATGAAAAAAGTCCGGTCTCTATGAAGAAACCGGACTCAACAAGGAATATTCAACCTTATTTTTTAACCACTAATTTTTGAGTCGAAATGCTATTTTCTGTTTTCAGAACAACCTGGTAAATACCTGTTTGAATGGTGTTCAGAGAAACTTCGTTGTTTAAAATATTCGTTGCTTCCAAAACCGATTTCCCTGTCAGATCATAAATGGAAACTTCTTTTACCGTAGCTCCGCTGAATTGAATTTTGTCTTCAGCCGGATTCGGGTAAAGTGTGATCAGTTCGTTTTTCGATTCGTCCAATCCAAGCGGTAATTGATTGATATTATACGTTGTATTGGTAACAATCGGTGGATTAAAATCGAAGTAAATGTAAGCCGTGTTTTCGATAACCGAACCTTCGGCTAATCCTGCATTTTCAGAAATCGAGTAAATCACAAAACCCTGAGAAGCGTCCAGATCAACAGAACTTTGTCCCAAATTGATGTCGTTGAATGAGAACGTAACCACTCGTGTGTTTATATCGATAGAAGTTGCTACACCATGTTTGGATCCCACGTATTTGAAAGATGAAAGATCCAGGTTTGCAGCAATGGTATCCTGAACAACAACATCCATCGCATCATAGTTTCCGTCATTTTGGAAATGGATTACATATTCAAATTCTTCTACTTCATTCGGATCGATATTCATTGGTTTATCTACCAATTTTTCATTCGGATCATACGAATTAAGTACTACTCCGCAAATGGTATCCAGGTTGTTTCCCAAGTAAGAATCGTTCGGATTGGATAAAGCCAATTGAAAACAATAAGGTGTTCCGGCAGGAGTATTTCCCGGAAAAGTAAAGGGAATTTGAATGTATTGACAATCTGAAAGCGCAAGGATGTCAAAAGTCAAAACATTTCCGGTCACAACAGCATTTGTAAGACCACTTGTATTTGGGGTAAAGCTTCCTGGCATTTGAAGCGAAACAGAGACATCCGAAGTGTCTGAGCAGGCATAGTTACAAATATTCAGATACAAATTTCCGGTTTGTAGAGGAGCTACGAAGTTTGATCCCCAACCATAGCTTACTCCGAAATCAGGATTCGGACTAGGTGTATTGCAACTTACGGTCATAGTTTGCTGCGGATTATTAGCCATTCCATTCTGATTGAATGAAGTAATTGTAAAATTCGGACTGGTTTGGATTAAGCCGTTTACAGAAAGCCAATTCGGATCGATTTGAACGGTGTAAGGTGCGTTTGCCGGATTTAATCCGGTATAAACCGTAATTGTTCCCGGACTGGTTGAAGGCATCAGGATGGTTATTGTGCCATTTACATCCGTGAACTGGTAAGGAACATTCGTGTAATTAACCGAAGGAGCGGTTTGCATGGTGTAAATCCAGAGATAGCCACAGTTTGAAGCTCCCGGAGGAGTAATTACAACCGATTGTCCCGCATCTACATTTGCCCCGGCTGTTCCGCTGTAAACATTGAATGAAACCGTGTAAGTTCCGGGAAGTGTATAGCCATGCATTACTTGAGTAAGATGTGTCGTATTTCCTGTGGTAGTACTGTAATTATAAGTGGTGGTGTTTCCATCGCCCCAATCTACAGATAATACGCCTCCGATTTCAGGGAGGGTGCCGATAGTCATTTGGACTCCAAAGGTGTTTTGACATCCGTATGAGGTATCGGCATAGAAAGAATAACCTGTTGTTTGACCAAAGCTTGTCAAAGACGCTAAACAGATTAAAGTTAAGAGAGAGTAAATTTTCTTCATAGCAAATAGTTTTCTAGAAAGACTCCTTAAAAAGCGAAAGGTTGTAATGGGTTGAGACTAATTATGTTAATTGCGGATATGATTGAGTAATGAACCGAATTGTGGAGTTCTTTTTCACGATTGATATCGAAGAGTTTTTTTGAACTTTTATATTTGTGTCTATGCAAAAAAATGAATTTGTTATAAATGCCTCAGGCTTAAAAGAAAAGGCGATTCAAAATACGATCACCTTATTGGAAGGTGGTGCCACTGTTCCCTTTATTTCAAGATATCGGAAAGAGATGACGGGTGGTCTGGATGAGGTTCAAATTGCTCAAATCAGGGATCTGGCAAAAAAATACGATGAGATTATTTCCCGTCAGCAAACCATGATCGCTTCTATTGAAGAACAGGGGAAATTGACAGATGAATTGAAGAATAAGCTCCTGACGTGTTTTGATTCAATTGTATTGGAAGATATTTATTTACCTTATAAACAGAAACGTCAAACCAAAGGAGACAAAGCAAAAAAGCTTGGATTGGAACCTTTGGCACGAATGATCATGTCGCAACGAGGCGGAGATCCGGAACAAATGGCAGATCGTTTTGTAAAAGGAGATGTGATCGATGAGGACATGGCGATTCAGGGTGCTGTGGATATTATGGCAGAGTGGATCAATGAAAATGCAATTGCCCGTGGGCGTGTGAGAACCTTGTTCCAGAGAAAAGCCGTTTTAGTTTCAAAATTGGTTAAGGGAAAAGAAGAGGAAGGAGCGAAGTATCGTGATTATTTTGATTTTTCCGAACCTCTTTATAAAACTGCTTCACACCGGTTTTTGGCAATTATTCGTGCTGAAAGAGAAGGGGTTTTATCATTAAAAGCTCAGCCGGAAAAAGAAGATGCTTTGGAATCCCTGGAACGCTTTTTTGTGAAAACAGATGATGCATGTGGCGATTTAGTAGCAAAAGCTTGTAAAGAATCGTATTCCAGGTTGATGTGCTCTTCACTGGAAAATGAACTATTGGCTCAGGCCAAAGAAAAAGCGGATAAAGAAGCTATTTCTGTTTTCTCGACAAACCTGAAACAATTACTGCTTGCACCGCCGGTTGGAAATAAGCGCACATTGGCTATTGATCCTGGGTTTAGAACGGGGTGTAAAGTAGTCTGCCTGGATGAACACGGTTCTTTGCTTACAAATGCGACGATCTATCCGCATGCGCCACAAAATGAAAAGGATAAAGCTTCAGCCAAAATTTTCCAATTGGTTCAGGCCTATAAGATAGAAACCATTGCTATCGGAGACGGAACAGCAGGAAGAGAAACAGAATCGTTTATCAAGCATGTCCGCTTCGACAGGGATCTGGAAGTATATGTGGTTCGGGAAGATGGAGCATCTATTTATTCTGCAAGCCCGATTGCACGAAAAGAGTTTCCGGATTATGATGTAACAGTTCGCGGGGCGGTTTCAATTGGACGAAGATTGATGGATCCCTTGGCTGAATTAGTTAAAATCGACCCGAAATCAGTAGGAGTTGGTCAATACCAACACGAAGTAAACCAAACGTTTTTGAAAGATGCTTTGGATGATGTGGTTGTTTCTGCAGTAAATGCTGTTGGAGTTGATTTAAATACAGCTTCACCTTATTTATTGAGCTACGTTTCAGGTCTTGGTTTAGGTTTGGCAGAGAATATTGTGGCTTACAGAACCGAAAACGGCGGAATTAAATCACGGGAGGAATTGAAAAAAGTGAAACGATTGGGAGATAAAGCATACGAACAGGCAGCAGGATTTTTACGTGTAAGGGATGGTGAGAATCCATTGGATAACTCATCGGTTCACCCCGAAAGCTACAAGTTTGTCAATAAAATGGCTCAAAAACTGGGTGTTGAATTGAAGGAGTTGATTGGGAATGAAACGAAATTGAATGAAGTAAAACACTCCGATTTTTCTGAGGTCGATTCATTTACATTTACGGATATTATTAAGGAATTGAAGAAGCCCGGGCGTGACCCCAGGAAGAAAGCAAAAGTTTTGGAGTTTGACAGCAGGATTCGAACTATTTCGGATTTGAAAGAGGGAATGATCCTTTCGGGAATTGTAACGAATGTCACGAACTTCGGGGCTTTTGTAAATATCGGAATTAAAGAAAACGGCTTGATCCATAAATCCAATTTAGCGGATGTTTATGTTGAAGATCCTACTCAATTTATCTCGCTGCATGAGCATGTAGAAGTACGTGTAGTTGAAATTGATGAGGCCCGAAAGCGAATTGGACTGCAGCGTTTGAATTAATGTGGCATAAAAAGTGTATACTTACATAAAACAACTATAAATTATGAAGAAGATTATTTTTTGGGGATTGATGCTGGTTTCAAGCATCACTTTTGGACAAAGTTTCAGAACAGGTGATACTGAAATGGATGCTAGTTTGAAAATTGTAAACACTGATGGAAACAGAGATTTACCGGCGTTTAAATTGAATTTGACACAAACATTCAATGTTCCAATGCCGAAAGTAGAAGCTGTTTTCAGAGTTGGAATGAGCCCAGGAGATGCATTGATGGCATTTCAAATCTCAAGTATTACAAGAAGACCAATTGAAGACGTAATTACTGTTTACAAGAAAAGCAAATCGAAAGGTTGGGGAGCAATGGCAAAAGAAATGGGAATCAAACCCGGATCTGCAGAATTCCATGCTTTGAAAGGAAAGGTAAAAGAAAAGTCAAAAGGAAATGGAAAACCTAAAGCTTCCGGAAGTGATAAGAAAGATAATTCCGGAGGAAAAGGAAAATCCAATGGAAATTCCGGGGGTTCTTCAAAAGGGAATTCAGGAAAATCTAATGGAAACGGAAAAGGAAAGAAATAATCACAAAGTAGGCTTTCAGGTCACTTCGTGATTCCGTGAAATAAAGAAAAAGCCCTTGAAAGAGGGCTTTTTAGTTTATGGGTATAAGTGGAAGAATATCCTTTTTCTACCAGGGTAACTTTTTGTACTTCGAAAAAATTGCTCCCTTGAACGGAGTCCACACACAGGTTTTTTGTCCGGCTCGTTTCAAAGCATTATTTGTCCAGGTATTGCAAGTGTAAGTCATGTTGTACTCGATACTTGAATCGTAAAAGAAATCGTAAGTTCCATAAGGATGATTTTCAATTACTTTCGCTTTATCGTTTTCAAACTGAAAACTACATTTGATAAATGCACATAGTCTTTGATATTGTGATTTGGTGATATGAATTTTAATCATGCTGGATTTGTCTAAGTCTTTCGGAGTGCATAAAATCAGATGCATAGCGCCCGGACCTCTGCCAAAAACCGTGTTCACAACCGTCCCTACTTCCATATCACTCCATTCCTTTGTTCTCATGAAGAAGTTTTTATCTCCCCAGCCGAACTTCAAATGCGTTTGAAAAGTATCCACAGATAATGTCTTTTCCATGTTTAATGTTTTCTTCCAATCCATTAATGGATGGTGAATCGGAAGCATGATGTCCGAATGGATACCGTTTGTGGTCAGATAAATGATTTCTGTTTTTGGATCAGTTGTTTTCTCTGCTTGAATGGTAAATGGAGAAACGATCAGAAAAATAAGTATGTAGATGCATACAAATGCAAAAAGCAATTCGAAGAAAAACCGCATGCTCGCAGCAAGGATTTTCAGGTATTTTTTCATGAGGTCGTTTAAACAAAAATAGGAAAATTATGACATTCCGGTTCATTCAGAAATATTGGAAACACGGATGTTTACATCTTGATAAATTGGCCTCTTTTAGTACCTTTGCAACTTAAATAAGAGAAAGCACTGCTTTCGATGACTTGGTCTGTGTTAACAGACCTGCAACATAAAAAGAACAACATAATAAAAAACAACATGGAAATTCCAAAAACGTACGAACCCCGTTCAGCAGAAGAACGATGGTATAGCCATTGGATGGCTAAGGGTTACTTTCATTCAGAACCAGATGATCGTGAGCCGTTTACTGTCGTCATTCCTCCGCCGAATGTGACGGGCGTTCTGCACATGGGACACATGTTGAATAATACTATTCAGGATGTTTTGGTTCGCAAAGCACGAATGGAAGGTAAAAATGCATGTTGGGTTCCCGGAACCGATCATGCTTCTATTGCAACAGAAGCTAAAGTAGTTCAGAAATTACGCCAGGAAGGGATCAAAAAATCAGATCTTTCCCGCGATGAGTTTTTGAAACACGCTTTCGAATGGAAAGACAAATACGGTGGTGTGATCTTGCAACAATTGAAGAAACTTGGTGCTTCTTGTGATTGGGAAAGAACTGCATTTACAATGGATCCGGAATATTCCGATTCAGTAATTGATGTATTCATAGATCTGTTCAATAAAGGAAAGATTTATCGCGGAGTTCGTATGATCAACTGGGATCCGGAAGCTCGTACTGCACTTTCTGATGAAGAAGTAATTCATAAAGAAGTAAACTCGAAATTGTTTCATGTACGCTACAAGGTTGCAGGAACAGATGATCAATGGTTAACGATTGCTACAACGCGACCTGAGACTATTTTGGGTGACTCTGCAATTTGTATCCATCCGGATGATCCGCGTTACAAACATTTGCATGGAAAGCATGCGATTGTTCCGATTGCCAACAGAACCGTTCCAATTATTTGTGACGATTACGTAGAAATGGAATTCGGAACCGGATGTTTGAAAGTAACTCCTGCTCACGATGTAAATGACTACGAATTAGGTAAAAAATACGATTTAGAAACGATTGATATTTTCCATGACAATGGAATTGTAAATGAAAACGGTCTGCATTATGCAGGAATGGATCGTTTTGATGTTCGCAAGGAGATTGCCAAAGAATTGGATGACAAAGGATATCTGGTAAAAGTAGAAGATCATATCAATAAAATTGGTTATTCCGAGCGTACAAATTGTGTGATTGAACCGCGTTTATCTTTGCAATGGTTCGTGTCAATGAAAGAATTGGCTCAGCCTGCTTTGGAAAATGTAATGAACGGTAATATTTCGTTCCATCCGGATAAATTCAAGAATACTTACCGTCATTGGATGGAGAATGTGAAGGATTGGTGTATTTCCCGTCAGCTTTGGTGGGGACATCGTATTCCTGCATGGTATTACGGTGAAGGTTCTGAAGATTTCGTGATCGCAAAAACAAGTGAAGAGGCAGTTAAACTAGCTTCCGAAAAAGCAGGAAAAGCAATTTCTGCCACTGAATTGAAGCAAGACGAAGATGTATTGGATACGTGGTTCTCATCCTGGTTATGGCCAATTTCTGTTTTCAACGGATTGACTCAACCCGGAAACAAAGAGATCAAATATTATTATCCGACTAACGATCTGGTTACGGCGCCGGAAATCATGTTCTTCTGGGTAGCACGTATGATTATTGCCGGTTACGAATACATGGGCGAATTGCCGTTCAGAAATGTTTATTATACAGGAATTGTTCGAGATAAATTGGGGCGTAAAATGTCCAAATCTTTAGGGAATTCCCCGGATCCGATCGAGTTGATTGAGAAATATGGAGCGGATGGAGTTCGCTTAGGAATTTTGATCTCTTCTCCGGCCGGAAATGATTTGCCATTTGACAGCAGTCAGTGTGAACAGGGTAGAAACTTTACGAATAAGATCTGGAATGCTGCACGTTTGGTAATGGGTTGGGAAGTAAAACCAATTGAACAACCGAAAGCATCGATCAAAGCCATTGAATGGTTTAATGCGCGTTTCAATCAGGAACTGGAGAACATCAATGAGCTGATGAATAAGTTCAAAATTTCCGAAGCTTTGATGGCGATTTATAAACTGGTATGGGATGATTTTTGTGCCTGGTATTTGGAAATGATCAAACCAGGATACGAACAACCAATCGATCAGGCGACATTGGATCAAACCATTGTTTTCTTTGAAAAATTGTTGTGTTTGTTGCAGCCATTCACTCCCTTTGTTGCAGAAGAATTGTGGCATTTGTTGAGAGAACGCAAAGAAGGTGAAGATATCATTGTGGCAAAATGGCCGACTGTTGAACCGTTCGACAAGTCTGTTTTGAAACAATTTGGAGTTGCTGAAGAAGTTGTTATCAATATCCGTAACATTCGTAAGAAAAACAATATTGCCAATAAGGTTCGCATTGAAATGTTCGTGAAAAAGAATAATGAGATTGATCCGTCATTTGATTCGGTTATTCTTAAGATGGGAAATCTTTCATTGATGGAATACACTACTGAAAAAGTGGCGAATGCAAATTCGTTCCTGGTTCAATCCAATGAATATTTCATTCCTTTCGGAGATGCCATTGATGTAACTGCGGAAAAGGAAAAAATGGAAGAAGAATTGAATTATACGAAAGGCTTTTTGAAAAGTGTTCAGGGTAAACTGAGTAATGAAAAATTCGTTAACGGTGCACCAGAACAAGTTTTGGCCAGCGAACGCAAAAAAGAAGCAGATGCTTTACAAAAGATTGCCATTTTGGAAGAAAAATTGGCAGGTTTGAATTAAGAATTCAAAAAAATAATAGGAGGTATTCGTTTAGATGGGTACCTCTTTTTTTTTTTGAAAGTCTTAAGAAAAACGTTTTAGTTCCAATGTGTCGCTTTGAAGAAATAGAAAATAATTGGGTGGTTTAAAAAATAAAAATAAGTTCAAGTAGTTCATATCAAGTCAATTGCATATTTTTGTATCCAAACTACAACTGATATGAAAACTAAACCTACTATGAAAACGGTGGCATTCATTATGCTATCAATTTGCTCTCTCCAGGCAAAAGCACAAGTTAGTAAGCAACAAATTCCCTTGGAATATCCTGTTCAGCAATTATTGGGTGTTGAGTATGAAATCAAGGATGTCCCACAACCTGACAACAATCGCTTACTGCTGATTCC
>CAMPIU010000088.1 GCA_946886545.1 uncultured Flavobacteriales bacterium
TACTTGTATTATTCCAACTATTCACATTTTCAGCAGGAGTAAATGCTCAAACACAAGATTCAAGCAGGATAATTATCCCTGAATTGAAGTTGAACATCAATAAATCGGGAACAAACTACATAAAAGGAACTTTTCTCGCTCAAACCTGGGCCAGGTATTCTGATTTTAATCCGGGAACCACCATTGATGGAACACCAAAGACAAGCTATGGTGACATTGGTATCAGGAGATGGCGTATCCAGGTTTTTGGTCAGCTGACTAACCGCATTTATTTCTATACGCAATTCGGTCAAAATAATTTTAGTTTTTTGCAGCAGAGACATACAGGCGCTTTCTTACATGATGCCGTAACGGAATTCCGGGTACTTAAACAATTGCAGATTGGCGGTGGATTAACTGCCTGGGGTGGTGTTTCGCGCTTTTCTTCACCGGCTGTAGCCAATATTATGGGACTAGATGCTCCGATTTACCAACAGGCAACGAATGGAATTAGTGACCAGTTTTCCCGGAAATTATCACTGTATTTGAAAGGGGAAGTTTCCGGATTGAATTATCGGGTAGCATTGAGCAGACCTATGTCAGTCAGGAATAGCACAGTTGCCATTCCACCGATTAGCACAAACTCAAACTTTAATACGGAAGCTCCGCTGGCTCAAACCTCCGGATATTTATTTTGGCAGTTCTTCGAAAAAGAAACAACCCCGAATCCTTACATGAGCGGAACTTATCTTGGAAAAAAGAAGCTACTGAACCTTGGAGTTGGTTGGGTGCAGCAAAACCAAGCGATGTGGCATACAACTGATTTGGGAGATACAAACAGAACCAATTTATTATTGCTTGGGGCTGATGTATTCCTGGATCTCCCGATAGGTCAAAAAGGAGCAGTACTGAATACCTATGTTGCTTACAATAATTTCAATTACGGAAGAAATTACCTTCGAATGTTGAACGGAATGAATCCTGCGAATGGAGTAAATGCGGAAGGAACATTAAATGGACCAGGTGTGAACTATCCGATGATCGGTACCGGGAATATTATTTTTACACAAGTTGGTTACAAATTCAAAGATGACCTGTTAAAAGATAATGGAACATTGATGCCTTATCTGGAGATTCAATATTCGCAATTTCAGGCATTGAAGGATCCGGCTGTGATGTTTGAGGGAGGAATTAATTGGTTGATTCATGGGACTCACGGCACTAAATTGTCTTTAGGCTTGCAAAACAGGCCTGTTTTTGAAAACAACTCACTGGGAGTCGCTGTTCAAACAATGCGTAAAAATATGTTGGTACTGCAATATCAAATTGCATTTTAACTTTTCTATATTTATGCATTATACTATCAACACCACAAACAACATGAAATATTTAAGCATCCTGGTATTTGCACTGGTATTTTCTTTCCATGGCAAGGCACAAAAAATTCAAGCTTGTGATTCTGTTCCTGTATTGAATTCAGAGATATTGAAAGTTTTAAAACCTTACGTGGGACAGAAAATTCTGAGAGGTGAATGCTGGGACATCCTTAGCTTGGCTTTAAATGAAACACATGCCAATTGGAATGGATATGATGTGTTCGGAACTCCCTATGATTATAAAAAAAAATGTATTTCTCCCGGAGACATTATTGCTTTTAAAGGAGTCAAATTTGGCGGAATACAAAATGGCATCAAGTACTTCGAAGAAATGGAGAAACACTTTGCTGTCGTTAAAGAAGTCAGAGCAAACGGAGAATTACTGTTGCTGCACCAAAATACAGGTAAGTTTGGAAAAAAACTAGGAGAGTCGAGTATCTATATCGGAGATCTGAAGAAGGGAAAAATGGAATTTTTCCGCCCCACTTATTAGTCAATCCGCATTCTGATCCGCCATTCCTTCGGAAAGAGATTGTTAAATCTGTTACCCAAATGTTTGATCCAGCCAAGGCTTGTTCCTTCGAATGAAACAGTATTAAATCCGTGTTTTCCTTCCAGGGTGAAAGTTTCACCTTTCAGGTAATGCAATGCTTGATCTCGTGTCAAAGGAATATCAGCAATATGCTTTGAACGAATTGCGGAATCAAGGGCCAATGCTTCGTTTGGAATTAATCCTTTACGTGAGATTTCACCCAGTTCTGTCCCCAATTTGATGATTCGCAGATTGGAATGCAGTGTTTCTACCAGTTCGGATAAGCCAGGCGGAATAGCAAACACATAATTGTTCCATTGAATAAATTCTGATTTCGAATCGCCGATCCACTCATTAAACCAGGTCTCCGGTTTTAATCGTGTCAGTGAACTTTTCTTCTTTGATTTGATCTTGTGTGCACGCTCTTCCCCCTGTTTTTGAATGACTACCACATAAAAACCTTCCGTTTTCAGTTCTGACGGAAGGGCATAGTACCCGATTCCATCTCTTCCCTTTTTGGCAAATGGAATCTCCAGGGAATGAATTTGGGATTCTGTCTGATCTAAGATCCATCGAACGTTTTCTTCATTCTCATCCGCATTGAAAGTACAGGTCGAATAGATCAAAAAACCATTTGGTTTTAAGGAATCCCAGACATCCATCACAATTCTTTTTTGCCGCGAGGCGCATAGCTTTACGGATTCAGGCGACCATTCGTTCCGTGCTTCCTGGTCTTTTCTGAACATTCCTTCACCGGAGCATGGAGCATCAATTAAAATGCAGTCAAACAAGCTTTTTAATCCTTCAAAATCTACCGGATCGTTATTGCTGACCAACGTGTTTTTGGCTCCCCATTTGGTCAGGTTTTCCTTTAAAATTTTTGATCTGTTTTGAATTACTTCATTTGCCAGTAACAGGCCTTTCCCATTTAAAAAGTCTGTGATAAGCGTGCTTTTTCCTCCGGGTGCGGCACATAAGTCCAATAAAACAGGCTCGTCCGGAAGGTTCAATTGTCTTAAAATACAATCGATAAATTGAGAACCTGCTTCCTGCGGATAATACCTGCCTCCATGAAAATGCGGATCCAGCGTGAATATGGGTCTTTCCGGAAGATAAAATCCATTTTTTGACCATGGAATTTCTTCCAATCCCTCAAAAACAGAGACTCCTTTGGATGAATTGATCCGAATTGCGATCGGTTGTTCCTCATTTAAAGCACGAAGCAGCGAATCTCCCAAGAATGGGTCATTTTTAACTCGCTCAACGAATGCTTCAGGAAGTTCGACTTTAGTCATGGCTTTACAAATGGTAATCGTGCATTTGCACTGATGGTTTGATCTGCAAATTGCATGTTTTCAGCGAGAAACTTCCCGGCAATTGCGATCATTGCGGCGTTGTCTGTACAATATTCAAATTTTGGAATAAACACATTCCAGCCTCGTTTTTTTCCTTCTTCTTCCAATTTCGTTCTTAACCCTGAATTTGCAGAAACTCCTCCTGCAATTGCAATATCTTTAATTCCTGTATCAGTGGATACTTTCCGGAGTTGTTTGAAAAGAATTTCAAGGATGGTAGCCTGGATCGATGCGCACAGATCGGCCTTGTTCTCTTCTATAAATTGCGGGTTTTTGGCAACTTCCTTTTGAATAAAATAAAGTACGGAAGTTTTTAGGCCGCTAAAACTGAAATTGTATCCTTCAACTTGTGGTTTTGCAAAAGAAAAGGCATGTGGGTTTCCTTCTTTCGCGTATTTATCAATTAAAGGTCCGCCCGGATAAGGGAAACCCAAAATTTTTGCAGTTTTATCGAAAGCTTCTCCCGCTGCATCGTCGATAGTTGTCCCAAGTACAGTCATTTCTACGGGAGAATCAACACGGACTAACTGTGTATGCCCGCCGGAAACAGTCATGCAAATAAACGGAAATTGTGGTATGGGAACTCCTTCATTGATGAAATGTGCCAAAATATGGGCATGCATGTGATGAACTGCAACCATCGGTTTGTTGAGTGCAAGACTTAAAGATTTGGCAAATGCAGTTCCGACGACCAATGAACCCATCAATCCCGGACCTTGTGTAAATGCAATTAAATCAATATCTTTAAGTAAAGCCCCCGCTTTTTTTAGGGCTGCATCGACAACAGGAATGATGTTTTGCTGATGTGCACGTGAAGCTAATTCAGGGACTACGCCACCATACTGTTCATGAATTGCCTGGCTGGCTGTAACGTTGGATAAAATGGTATCATCTTTGAGTACAGCAGCTGAAGTATCATCACAAGATGACTCAATTCCCAGAATTACTAATGATTGTTGGCTCAACTTTGTTAAATTTGTATATAATACATGGCAAAAGTACTCAAAATACTAGGTAGAATAGTAGGGATTTCTTTTGAATGGGTGCTTTTAGTGCTCATACTCTTTGCCTTTGCTATTCGCACCAGCCAATTTCAAACTTATTTAGGGTCGCTCGCAACTGATTTTTTATCCAAAGAATTAAACACTGAGTTGCGCATTGGAAAAATTGATATCGTTTTTTTTGATAAAGTTTATTTAAAGGATGTTTTTGTGCGTGACCTTCACGGAGACACTCTAGCCTCACTGAATCAAATCATGGTTCGCGTTAAGAGTTTTGACCCGGGAGGTACATACATTAATTTAAAAAGCGTCGGACTTCTTAAAGGAAGAGTGGGAATTCAGCGCGATTCAATTAATGGAGATTATAACTATGAGTTTATTGCCGATTATTTCTCCGGAAAAAAATCAAACAAACCCAAACAGGATCCGCCCAAAGTTACGATCGACAATGTGGACATTGAATGGGTGACTATTTCGTATGATGATAACCGGAAAGGCAGGAATACTTACGGAATGGATTATGACCATTTGAAGTTCAAAGATGTAATTCTGCATATGGTTGATCTTGAAGTAGAAAAAGGTATTTTGGCTTTTCAGCTAAAGCATCTGCAAACTCAGGAAAAATCAGGTTTTTGGTTGAATCGTTTGTTTGCGAATGCGATCATCGATCCACATAAAGGAGTTCTTTTAAGCAATGTGGAAATCCAAACCTCGCGTTCCGCGATCTATGCTTCAAAATTAAACATGTTGATGAGTTCTTTGCAAGGATTCAATGATTTCGTAGACAGTGTATCATTTGACGCCGTAATAGATTCTTCCCGAATTAGTTTTTGGGATGTCTCCCAGTTTGGAACGGCCTTGGAGGGAATGAATGAAATGGTGTCGCTGAGTGCTTCCGTGACAAAGAAAGTAAAGGATTTGAAAATTGATAACCTCGATCTGCGCTTTGGGAAACGGAGCGTTGTACGTGGAAACTATTCCCTACCGGATTTCAGAGATCTGTCGGCATCAAACTTTAATGAGCGGATTGATTATGCGATGATTGATTTTTCTGACGTTGAAGAAATTAAACTTCCCAAGGATGCGGGAAGAAATAACATGAACTTCGACAAAATGGTGGATAGGCTTGAGTATGCTGAGATTCGGAATACAACTGTGAAGGGGTCTGTGGATAAATTTGCTCTGAAAAGCGATAAATTGCAGTCAGTGCTGGGTTCTGTTCAATTGGATAACGAAATAACATTCACCAAACTCAAGGAAGGCGGTTATTCATTCGACCGGACAAGAGAAGAGCAATACGATATTGTGATTGATAGTTTTAACCTGGCTAAATTCCTAGATAATTCGAAATTTGGAAATGTTGCCGGTCAGGTTTATTTGAGTGGAGTAGTTGGTCAAAAAGACATAATTCGCTTGGAAACGCTCGAAGGTGATATTACCAAATTCATGTTCAATGAGTACACCTATTCCAATATCCAGGTAAGTAACGGTTCATTCATTGAAAATATTCTGGATGCTGATCTAAAGGTCGATGACCCTAATTTGAAGCTGGAATTTGACGGATATGTGGATGTTTCTAAAGTTCAGCATTTCGACTTCAAAGTTGAAGTTGAAAAAGCTAACCTGGGGCATTTGAATTTTGTTAAGGATCCGGAATCCTCGTTTGTAGGGAATTTAGACCTGGATCTTAAAGGAAATTCCCTGGAAACTTATGAAGGATTGATAAATGCAAATAGTATTGAATTTATTGAGAAAGGTAAAAAAATGACTTTACCTGATTTGAGTCTTTACATCGAACGAAACCCTGAAAGCGATCGTTTTGAATTGAGAAGCGACATTGTCGATGCAGATTTAAATGGGAAAATTAATTTCAAGACCATTCCAATTGCTGTTAATAATGGCCTTTCCGATGCATTCCCATCCTATTTTTCTCCTAAGCCATTTCCCAAAGGAATGGAGTCAAAAGATCATTTTGACATGACGGCAACGATTAAAAACTCACAGGATTTCTTAAATATTTTCGTTCCGAATTTGGAAATTGCATACGGAACTGTTGTTAAAGTGGAACTTGACTCGAGAACGCACCACCAGATGTTGGATATTCAATCTTCTCAAATAAGCTATGAAAAGCTGATGAATGAGAAGAGTAAATCATATTTAACGAACGTCGTTTTACATCAGGAATTTACTCAGGGGAACGGTACGCTTACATTGAATGCTGGCAAGACCCAATTGAGAGATTCCCTGGATGTTGAGAATATTCAGCTCACAATGAACGGAACTAAAAATATCTATAAAACGGATCTGAGTTGGAATATCGGGGTGCCGAACACCTCTGAATTTGAGTTCATTGTTGATGTCCGGGAAGAAGGAGAATTTGATATCCAGGTGAAACCTTCCTATTTCTCAGTTAAAAACAACAAGTGGGAGATCATGAATACCGGTCAGTTGGTTTATAAAGAAAAACACCTGGAGATTAAACACCTCATGTTGGAGAGAGAGAATCAATTCTTGTCGGTAAATGGTATTTTATCAGAAAACCCGGAGGATTACCTAACAATCAATGCCAATGAATTGCATGTCGAGGAGTTCTCATCCCTTTTGGGAACGGAGATCAAAATGAAAGGAAGTTTGGACGGAACTGCACGTTTGGCAACTCCGTTTACAGATATCAAAGTTGACGGAGATTTTGTCTTAAAAGATCTGTTTCTCGAAGGACAGGAAATAGGAGATGTTCATCTGAACGGTATTTGGATCGATCTGGAACAAAAAATCATTCTAAACGGAGATTTAAAGTACCGCGATCTGCAAACATTTGATTTTAACGGATATATCCTGCCTCTTAAGAAAGACGATAACATCAACTTTGACCTTGAGTTTAAGGACATGAATTTGTCTTTTGCAAATGCTTTTATGGATCCTAAAGTTCTTTCAGACATTTCGGGAACCATCAAGGGAGTTATCCAGGCAAAAGGAAGTATGGAAGAACCGGAAATTACCGGAGATCTGCTGCTGAAAAAAGGAGGATTGAAAGTTGGAATCCTTGGAACGCATTATAGTTTGAGCGGCCCGCTTAAATTCGACGGAAAGAACGACGGTATTTATGGTGCTTTCCCTGTTTTGGACGACGAAGGAAACGGAGCCTATGCCATTGCAACTATATTCCACAACAATTTCAAGGATTTTTCTTTAGGTTTTGACGTGGTCTTTGATCAGTCTGTCGGAGGATTCAGAGACCCGATAAGTAAACGACCTTTGCGCCCTACAGATAAATTTATGGTGCTGAATACCGGGTATAAAGAAGGGACCGTTTACTACGGAAAAGCCTATGCTACCGGAACTGCGAGCATTCTGATCGAAAAAGGGAACACAGAAATTGATGTTCGGGCAAAAACCCAAAAAGGAACAGAAGTCGTTTTACCAATGTACGGAGCCAAAGAGATTGGTGAATTTGATTTTATAGATTTTAGTACGGATAGTGTAGAGGCAGAGAAAAAAATAGATTTAACAGGAGTTGATTTAAATCTCGACATTACTGCAACACCGGATGCAAATATCCGCTTGATACTGAATGATCAGACACAGGAAGAAATCCGGGCAAAGGGTTATGGAAATATTCTTTTATCAATAGATCAATGGAACCAGATCAGTATGTCCGGACGATACGTTATAGACAACGGACAATATGATTTCGTTTTAAACCCGATCAGAAAAACGTTTGAGATAGACGAAGGGAGTAATATTACCTGGACAGGAAGTCCTTATGATGCAAACCTGGATATCAAGGCTTATTATAGGGTAAATGCAAGTTTGGATGAATTGAATCGCGATCAGATCGGTGGTTCGGCAGAAACCAAATCGGAAGTGCGCTGTGTTTTGAATATCGGGCAAACGCTTTCTAATCCTTCTATTACCCTGGATATTGAAGTTCCGAATGTCAGCGAGTCAGGAAAAGCGGTATTGAGTAAGATCCGGTCTGATAAAGATGAATTGCAAAAACAATTCTTCACGCTCCTTGTATTTAACAGGTTTCAGGGAGTAGGAGGTAGTTCCAACGGAAGTTATGGAGGGGTAGCAGAATTAGTGACCAAGCAAATTAATGCAGCTTTGGATCAATTGTCCAAAGATGTAAAAATGAACGTGGGATATAATGATAATACCGTTACGGGGGGTAAGAACTTTCAATTCGGATTGCAGCGGGCATACGGAGCAAAACAGAATATTGTGCTAAAAACTTCTTTGGGGGTTTCTAATAATACTTCAACCGGAGCAACGCAGAACTCTCTGATCGGTAGCTTTAACCTGGAATACCTGATCAACGATGATGGAACCTTCCGCGTTTCGATCTTCAATGAATCGAATGACAAGGGAATTTTGAGCAATAAGGATAAGGGGGAATTCACACAAGGGATTGGTTTACATTACGAGGAGTCTTTCAATAATATCTCCGAATCACGGATCATTGAGTTTTTTGCAAACTTGTTCAGAAAGAAAAACAAGGTAAATAATTCCAAACGGAAAAACCGCGTTCCGGTAGATTATATTCCGGGGCAGTCTCCGGCGATTCGGACAGAGACAAAAGAGGATGAAAACAATATCCCTGCTACCGGATCCGAAAGCGAACCTGAAGAAAAAACTCCCAATCCTTAATTTCTGCCATTTTGTTATTAAAGTACTCCGATCTTATAGGTCATTAATTGCACTTTAATTACTTTTACTCCATTGAAATTGTCTATGAAAAAAGTTTTAATTGCAAATAGAGGCGAAATTGCCCGAAGAGTAATCCGCTCACTTAAGAAAATGAATATCGCC
>CAMPIU010000089.1 GCA_946886545.1 uncultured Flavobacteriales bacterium
TTGTTCAACTTCAAGATCTCTTGGGTAAGGGATTTATCATACCAAGTGTACAACACTACATTCTTACCGTCCAAAGAAACGATTGTTGCATGAGAATCGTAAACCGAACAGCATGTATTTCCGATAATATCACTTGATACCAATTCCGGATCATAAGAGTAGAAGATTTGGTTTACAAGATCTCCTTCCAAAGAAGCGGTTCTTACAACATTATTAACATCTTCGATTGTTGTTCCTTTTTTCAATTCCAATGAAAGAATTGCCAATGAACCGTTTGGAGTTGGTACACGAACTGCATTTGCAGTTAATTTATCTTTCAAGTCAGGAATTACTTTCGTTACAGCAGCTCCGGCACCAGTCGATGTGATTACCATGTTAATGGCAGCAGAACGACCTCTGCGGGAAGATTTGTGCATGTTATCCAACAAGTTTTGGTCGTTAGTGTAAGCATGAACAGTTTCGATATGTCCTTTTACAATTCCGAATGCATCGTTTACCACTTTCAGAATAGGGGAGATTGCATTGGTTGTACAAGAAGCAGCAGAGTAAATCGTTTCGTTCTCCACATCCAATGTTCCCTGGTTAATTCCATAAACTACGTTCGGAACTTCTTTCCCCGGAGCAGTTAAAAGAACTTTAGAAACTCCTTTTGCCGCCAAATGTTTGGATAAAGCTTCACGATTAGTGTAAACACCAGTGTTGTCAATAACCAAAGCATTATTAATTCCATATTTTGTGTAATCAACATCTTCAGGATTCGAAGCGTCGATCATGTGAACGATTTGTCCGTTGATGATCAATGTTTTGTTTTCCAAATCTTCCACCACACTTCCTCTGAAGGCACCGTGAACAGAATCAGAACGCAACAACGCAGCACGTTTAACGATGTCTTTATCGCTTGCACCACGTGTTACAATAGCCCGCAGACGCAATTGCTGACCTTTTCCTGCTTGTTTGATCAATTCACGGGCAGCCAAACGTCCGATACGACCAAAACCGTATAAAACGACGTCTCTTGGTTCAACAGATCCCGAAGCGCTCGAGAATTTTCCCAATTTAGAAGAAAGGAAAGATGCTTTTGAGTCAAAAGCGCTTCCTTCAGCGATCCACTCACTCGATAATTTACCGATATCAATTTTAGCAGGAGCCAAGTCCATTTTCAACAATTCTTCTGCCAAAGCAGCTGTTGTTTCAATGTCGATAGGTTTCTTTACTACATTTTTTGCATATTCATGCAAGTTTAGAATTTCTGAAATAGTAATGTCTGTAAGGTGATTACGGAACAAAACCAATTCAACTCCTTTGTCGTAAAGCAATTCACCTACGTGACTTGATAATTTTACAGCAGCGCGTTCTTTTTGAACGTGCATGTTTAACTCTTTTTCATAGCCCAATGCAGCTTCCATCTAAAATGTATATTTATTTAATTTATGTTCAATCAGCCACGGCTGACTTCTTGTTTAGTTTTCAATGATTTAGCATGTGTATAAAGCAAAAAAGGCCGCCCGCGTTAGCAGACAGCCTTTTTTCTTATCCTAAATATGCTTTCAATAACTTATTTCGAGAAGTGTGTCGAAGGCGTCTTATTGCCTTCTCCTTAATTTGTCGAACACGCTCACGTGTCAGGTTAAACTTGGCACCTATTTCTTCCAGGGTTAAACCGTGGTTCATTCCGATTCCGAAGAATAAGCGAATGATCTCACGCTCTTTATCTGTTAAAGTGCTCAAGGAACGCTCAATCTCTCTTTGAAGAGATTCAGCCATCAATGCGTGGTCTGCTTTTGGCGAATCCGTGTTTGCCATAACATCCATCAATGTACCACCATCTTCAGATGAAGAAAGGGGAGCATCCATAGATACGTGACGACCGGAAACATTTAAGCTTTCCTTAATTTTATCTTCAGGAACTTCCAAAGCCTCTGCTAATTCTTCCGCTGAAGGAGGTCTTTCGAATTCTTGTTCCAATCTTGAAAATGCCTTGTTGATTTTATTTAAAGAACCAACTTGGTTTAAAGGTAAACGTACAATACGTGCTTGTTCAGCTAAAGCCTGTAAGATAGATTGACGAATCCACCATACAGCATAAGAAATGAATTTAAATCCACGCGTCTCATCAAATTTCTGTGCAGCTTTGATCAAACCTAAATTCCCTTCGTTAATAAGATCGGGTAATGTCAATCCTTGATTTTGATACTGTTTTGCTACAGACACGACGAAACGTAAATTAGCCCGAGTTAATTTCTCTAATGCTCTTTGATCGCCTTGTTTGATTTTACGCGCCAATTCTACTTCTTCTTCGGCGGTGATTAGCTCTTCTTTACCAATGTCTTGAAGATACTTGTCTAACGACTGGCTCTCACGATTGGTAATCGATTTTGTAATCTTAAGTTGTCTCATGTAATGAACTCCGTTGTTTTAAATAGATTAATGAAAATCTGGGTGCAAAGTTACGACGAAATAGGAGTGATTTCCAAATAAAAAAGGCAGATTTTCGGGAGATTCTCACCTCTCAAAAACCATGCCTTAACAATTTTTTCATATACTGTCCCGAATCCAGGGGGTTCCATACCGGAAGTTCAAATAATTCAAAGAGTTAAAATAGTTAAAAGGGAATTCATTTTGAACTATTTAAACTTTTGAACAGATTCGATTTACAGACCGAATCCAACATATTCTTTTTTCCCGCTTTCCGATACAATCTCCAAAAGGATTCCGCCTTTTGTACTGTTCAGAACCCGCGTAAGCTGTTCCACTGACTCAATTTGGGTCTGGTTGATCTTGGTGATGATATCTCCCTCAGTAATTCCGCTTGATTTCAATTTACCCGGTTCCAAAACTTTTACCTTTACTCCGTAACTTAGATTCAACTCTTTTTTCTCCTTGGAAGTTAATTCGGCAAAAGTAGCTCCGAGCGCTGTTGTTTTGCTCATTTCTTCCTTTGATTTCAAAGCAGTTTCTCCATCAACAGATCTTAAAAGGATTTCCTTGATCACTTCAGTTCCGTCTTCCGTGCGCAAAGTAAGGTTTACTTTATCACCAGGTCTGCGTTTACCGATTTCTTCCTGCAGGGAAGCTACCGAATTTACTTCTCTTGATCCGACTTTCAGGATTACCCAGTTTTTCTTCACACCTGCTTTATCAGCGCCACCATCTTCCGTAACGGCAGAGATAAACACACCTCTTGTAGAAGGTAAGCTGTTCTTTACTTTGATCTCCTGGTTGATGTCTGAGATCTGAACACCTAAATAAGCTCTTTGAACAATTCCGAAGTCGATAATATCGCGCATTACTTTATTTACCAAATTCACAGGTACTGCAAAACTATATCCGGTGTAAGAACCCGTTTGAGAAGCGATAGCCGTGTTGATCCCGATTAATTCACCTCTTGTATTCACCAAAGCACCCCCGGAATTTCCAGGGTTTACTGCAGCATCTGTTTGAATAAAGGATTCAATGGGAACATTTGCGTTGCTTGTTCTGTCGGATAGCAAGTTGATATTTCTTGCTTTTGCACTAACGATTCCGGCAGTAACCGTTGACGTTAAATTGAATGGATTACCAACTGCCAAAACCCATTCCCCAACTCGCAGGTCGTCGCTGTTTCCGATGCTGATCGGTCTTAATCCGGGAGCATCTATTTTTAATACTGCAATATCTGTCGACGGATCCGTTCCGATCACCGTTGCGGTGTATTTGGAATTATCGTTCAAAATCACCTCAATTTCCGAAGCATCCTGGATCACGTGATTATTGGTTACAATATAACCTTCACTGGAAACGATCACTCCTGATCCGGAACCGCTGCCATATTGTTTGAATTCACGGCCACCCGTTCCCGGTCCGTAAAAGAATTCATAAAACGGATCCCGCTGAACCTGGGTCCGGACTACTTTGGTTGTAACATGGACCACCGAATTGATCGTGTTTTCAGAAGCTTCAACAAACGAAGCGCCTTCAACAGGCATTCCGTTATAGGATACAGTCTTTGCCAAACGATTACCATCAATTACCTGTTCAGAAAGAGGAGTATCATAGTTGTGAGATAAAAAGAAACCGAAGGCAAATGGAATCATCCCGCCTGCAATTCCCAGTCCTAGGTATTTCAATGAGTTGTTCATGATATTAAATTAGTTTATGCTAAAATTTCTACGCAATTATAACAGTAATCGGGTGATGATTGTTACTTTTGTGCTGTTAAAGATTGTTAAGCCATTTTCGCTTATAACTCAATCATAGCAAAGGATATATGGGTTTGGATTTTGTAAAATATCAGGGCACGGGAAACGATTTCGTGATGATTGATAATCGTTCCGGCGAATGGGATAAACTTTCGATTTCCACGATCCGGCAATTGTGTGATCGCAGGTTTGGGATAGGTGCAGATGGTCTGATAAAGATCAACTCACTTCCGGGTTACGACTTTGAGGTGGATTATTACAACTCGGACGGATCCAAAAGCTTTTGCGGGAATGGTGCCCGTTGCTCAGTTGCTTTTGCTCATGAATTGGGAATTACAAAGGATTCGGTTTCTTTCATGGCAATTGATGGCCCACACAGCGCCTTTAAAAAAGACGAAGAGGTGTTCCTGGAGATGAATGATGTTGCGAGTATCGATACTTCTCAAAAAGATTTTGTTTTGAATACCGGTTCACCGCATTTTATTCATTTTACAGAGAATGTTGCTGATTTTGATATTGTTTCTTACGGAAAACAGATCCGTTATTCGGATAAGTACAGACAGGAGGGAATTAATGTGAATGCAGTTCATCAAAAGGATGCTTATTCCTTTGAGATAAGAACTTATGAAAGAGGGGTAGAAGATGAAACCCTGAGCTGTGGAACAGGAATAACGGCTGCTGCATTGGCATTGGCTGAAAAAAACAAGCTTAAGGGCTCGCATGAATACAAGGTAGAAGCTCAGGGAGGTTTTCTTTCTGTACGATTTGTTCGAACGGATGAAGGGTTTAATAGTATTTGGCTGATTGGTCCGGCTGTAGCAGTTTTTAAAGGAAAAGTGGATGTCCAAATTTGACTTTAAATTTATACACCGGGAACTTCCGGAATACATGCTTCAAAAAACGTTTATCTGGATCTGGAATGCAGATAAGATTCCGCCGCATATCGGAATTTCAACAGGTAAAGATTATTACAGCTTGAGTTATCGAAAATCGTAAGATTTATTAACTGATTACATGCTGAAGAAAGCAAAAAGAGTTGCAATTCCTTTGGTTCTTGTTGAAATTCCGAAAGAAATGATTCGAAAGGATACAACAATGATTTTTTCAGGATATCATCGTGCAACTGATGGAATTACTTGTTTACATCCGATTCGCGAAGTAATGCAGCTCGATCAGGTGAATCAATTGGCCGATCTCCTGATTCATCTGGAATCACAGAATTTAATCACTCAGGTGAACGGATTGAATTTACCTGAAAACTATCGTGGAATTCCTGCTTATTCAATGGAAGATATCTTGGAACGGATTTTTCAATTGAACAAAAATTGAAATACAGTAGGGGTGAAAAATTTTTCACCCCTACTGTAAATTGTTGAAAGAATTCATTTCGCTGCAAACCAAATAAGCAGTTTTTAATTTACATTTGATCGCTTTTACAAGGCAATTAAAATGAGCAAGTCATGAGTTTAACCGGTAAATCCGTTTTCTTTCGAGCTGTTGAAATGGAGGATGCTACCAAGTGGATGCTTTGGGAAACCAATCCGAATCACTGGACGATTACCGGTCCGGAAGTGCCATTTTCATTTTCTTCTATTTTGGAATACATTGATCAGGCACAGCACATCCGCACACATGGTCAGCTGAGGATGATGATCTGTATGGTGGGAACTCGCGAACCTATCGGGGCAATTGACTTGTATCAGGTGGATTTTAAGCATCTTCGCGCAGCGGTAGGGATTTTAATTGCAGATGAAGACAATAAGAATCATGGTTTTGCTTTTGAAGCGTTAACGCTGCTGGAAAAATATGCTTCTCAAATATTAGCTCTGCATAATCTGCATTGTTCCATTCATAGTGACAATTTGGCGAGTGTGGGCTTATTTGAAAAGGCCGGTTTTGTAAGGGTAGGAGTAAGAAAAGAGTGGTACCTTGAAAGAGGTGTTTGGTTGGATGAAATTTTATATCAGAAATGTCTGGAAAGAAAAGAAACAAAAAACTAGTTATAGCAGCAGTCGCTGTAATGTTGATCGGTGTTGCGCTGGTTTTTGGCTGGACGCCACTTATGATTTATTTGAAGAAGACGTCAAATGATAAAGAGGTCCGTGTAGTAGTTGATAACCGGAATACCCTCGAAGAAATTGCTGCTGAACTTCAGAAGGCAGGTGTAATTAAGGATGTGGACGGATTTCTTTCCATGGCTGAAAATAAAAAGGTAACGATTGAGAACATAGAACCGGGCATGTATGCTTTTCCTGCACATACTTCTTACCGCGACCTTCTGAATTCACTAAAGAGCGGAAGTTTTGAAGTGGAGGTAGTAGTGACCTTCAATAATTGTAAAACGATTCACGATCTGTGTGTGAAGGTTTCAAAATGCATTGCGGTCGACAGTACGGAACTAGAGGAATATATTACCGATCCTGAAACATTGAACAAATTCGGATTTACTATTGAACAGGTTCCCGCTTTGTTTATGCCGAATTCCTATAGAATGTACTACGATACCGGTAAAGAAGCATTCCTGGATCGTATGGCGAAAGAATTTAAAAATTTCTGGACACCGGCACGAATGGACCAATTGAAGAAAGTGGGATTGGAATCCCCTTCCCAGGCAGTTACGCTGGCTTCCATTGTTTACGGAGAACAATCCACCAATGCTTCCGAATGGCCGATAATTGCCCGTTTATACTTGAATCGACTGAATACCGGAATGAAATTACAATCGGATCCAACGTTTAAGTTTTGCTGGGGAGACCAGCTGGAGGGAGTACAACGCTTAACCTATGAGCACAGAAATAAAGACTGTCCCTACAATACTTATTTATACAGCGGATTACCTCCCGGACCAATTTCAATGCCTCCGACCGGAGTGGTAGAAGCGGTTTTGAATCCGGATAATAACGATTATATCTACATGTGTGCCCAACCAAATTATGATGGATTGCACAATTTTGCGAAGGATTATGCCGATCATGCAAAATATGCAGCAGAGTTTCAAAAATGGTTAGCTGCAGAAATTGCCAATCAATAACTATGGAACGCAGATCTTTTGTTAAGTTAAGTGCAGTTGGATTAGCTGCATCTATTGTAAAACCTGGTTTTGCAAGCGAAAATCCGATAGAAAACCCATTATCTTCCGAATATAAGGGAGAGGCAAAAATGATTTCGACCTGGAGTCATGGGCAGGAAGCAAACCGTGCAGGTTGGAAGCGGCTTGAGTCAGGCGGAACTTCTTTGGAAGCTGTAGAAGAAGGAGCAAGGCAAACTGAGAGTGATATAAAGAACAGAAGTGTTGGGATCGGTGGAATGCCGGATCGTGAAGGACATGTGACTTTAGATGCATGTATTATGGATTGGGAATCGAATTGTGGTTCGGTTGGCTACCTGGAAGGGATAGCACATCCTATTTCCGTTGCGAAGCACATCATGCAAAATACTCCCCATGTGATGCTGGTTGGTTCAGGTGCTAAAAAATATGCACTCAAACATGGTTTTGAAACAATAAAAACGCCACTTCCCGAAGTGAAAAAAGAATGGGAAAAATGGAAGAAAGAACAAGCGGAGATATCCAAAAAACCGGCAATCAATCATGAAAACCACGACACTATCGGGCTTCTTGCAATTGATGCATCGGGAAGGATCAGCGGTGCTTGTACTACTTCCGGATGGGCGTATAAATTACCGGGACGGTTAGGAGATTCCCCGATCATTGGTGCAGGACTCTTTGTTGATCAGGAAGTTGGTGGAGCTGTAGCAACCGGGTTAGGTGAGTCGATTATTAAAATCGCCGGATCCCATACTGTTGTTGAGCTGATGCGACAAGGAAAAACTCCCGAACAGGCATGTAAAGAAACAGTTGAACGATTAATTCGTAAACACAAGGATATGAGCGGCTTACAGTGTGCGTTTATTGCTATAAATACACGTGGAGAAGTTGGCGGATATTCTGTTTTTAACGGATTCAATTATGCCTTGAAAACAAAAGACCGTGACGAATTAATTGATACTCCTTTTGATCGAAAATGGTAAAAACCGGTTTATTTATTGCTCTGATCTCTTTGACAACTCATGCGGTCGGACAGATGAATTTATCATGGAAAGTACAGCATCCGGTATCGAAGAAATGGATTCCGTTCGGTGAAAAAGGCTCTGTTCAGGAAGCCTTGATAGAAGCCAAAATTTTACCCGATCCCTTTGTTGGAATTAATGAAGATAAATTCGCCTGGATCGAAAACCACCAATGGACATTGGAATCCGAATTTAGTTTAACTGAAACAGAACTCAGGCAATTCGTTGAGTTGGATTTTCCAAATGTAGATACATACGCTTCCATTTTTTTAAATGAAAAGCTGGTGGCCGAAACAAATAACTCCTTTGTCCACTATCGTTTTGATGTACGGGACAAGGTGATTACCGGCAGGAACAAACTCAAAGTAGTTTTTACCCCTCCCATCATGTACCAGAAACCACGGATCGGAAAAGTAGGAGTTACTCTTCCTGCTCCTAACGATGTTGGAAAGATTCAAGTAGCACCTCATTGCAGAAAACCACAATACCAGTTCGGTTGGGATTGGTCCTTGAGAATGCTTACGATGGGTTTTTGGGAACCGGTAAAAGTCGATGTTTATTCAAGCAATAGGGTACTTGCCAACTATTCCAATACCCTTGAAGTGAGTGATTCGCAAGCCATTTCCGAGTTTACACTGGTCTTAGCAAAGGAAAGTTCTGAATCGTTTGTCTGGAAAAGTAAGTTGTTCGGAGAGCAAACAATAAAGTGTGAGAATAAGCAGTTAAAACGCACTGAAATCATTTCAAATCCGAAATTATGGTGGCCAAGGGGTCAGGGAGAAGCCTATTTGTATGAGGATTATTGGGT
>CAMPIU010000090.1 GCA_946886545.1 uncultured Flavobacteriales bacterium
GTGATATCATCGGATTACTACAAAGCCCGGCGAAAAATGTTATTTCCGGTCTTACAAGTGGTGGTTCCAAAATTGCTGGAATCCTTAAAACGCTCGAAGAACGAGCATAACGCTGGTGCCGATAATTCGGCGAAGGCACAAGTAAAAAAAAATATTTAAGAACCTTTTTTAAAATTTATAAAAATGGCTGATTTAAAACAAATCGCAGAAACATTGGTTAACCTTACAGTAAAAGAAGTTAACGAGTTAGCAACTATTTTGAAAGACGAGTACGGTATCGAGCCTGCTGCTGCTGCTCCAGTTATGATGGCTGGTGGTGGAGCTGGAGCTGGTGAAGCTGCTGCTGAAAAAACTGAATTCGATGTAATCTTGAAATCAGGTGGTGCTAACAAACTTGCTGTAGTTAAATTAGTAAAAGAATTAACTGGTAACGGTTTGAAAGAGTCTAAAGACTTAGTTGACGGAGCTCCTACAACATTGAAAGAGGCAGTTTCTAAAGACGAAGCTGCTGCTTTGAAAACAGCTCTTGAAGAAGCTGGTGCTGAAGTAGAGATCAAGTAATTAGTTACAAAATTTTGCAGGAGAGGTGTCCGTCATTTGACGGATGCCTTGACCTGTTTTCCGGCGTTTAGCCAATTTTAAAGTCCTTTTCTCAATTAAATTTATTTCGCCTTGGCAACAACAAGCAATACATCAACGAGAATTAATTTTGCTTCTAGCAAAAATCAGTTCGCTTATCCGGATTTTCTGGATATTCAGCTTAAATCCTTCCAGGAGTTTTTCCAATTGGAAACAACACCTGAAAATCGTGAAAGCGAAGGATTGTTCAAGGTATTTGCGGAAAATTTCCCAATTACTGATACACGAAATCAATTCGTGTTGGAGTTCCTTGATTATTTCATCGACCCGCCTCGTTACACTATTGATGAGTGTATCGAAAGAGGTTTAACTTATAGTGTTCCGCTAAAAGCTAAACTAAAATTATATTGTACAGACCCTGAACACGAAGATTTCGAAACAATCGTGCAGGATGTATATTTAGGTACAATTCCGTACATGACACCAAAAGGTTCTTTCGTAATCAATGGTGCAGAACGTGTTATTGTTTCTCAGTTACACCGTTCACCAGGGGTATTCTTCGGTCAAAGCCGCCACGCAAACGGTACAAAATTGTACTCTGCACGTGTGATTCCTTTTAAAGGATCTTGGATCGAATTCGCAACGGATATCAACAGCGTAATGTATGCTTACATCGATCGTAAGAAAAAATTGCCTGTTACAACACTTTTCCGTGCAATTGGATATGAAACAGATAAAGATATTCTAGAAATATTCGGATTAGCTGACGAAGTGAAAGCTAATAAAGCTAATTTGAAAAAATGCGTCGGTAGAAGACTGGCAGCTCGTGTATTGAAGTCTTGGATTGAGGACTTTGGAGATGAAGATACAGGAGAAGTAGTATCTATCGAACGTAACGAAGTGGTTCTTGACCGTGAAACGGTATTGGAGGATCACCACGTTGATTTGGTAATTGATTCAGGTGTAAAAACAGTGATTTTCCACAAGGAAGATGCTAACACTGCAGATTATACTATTATTTACAACACACTTCAAAAAGATACTTCAAACTCTGAAAAAGAAGCTGTTGAACATATTTACCGTCAATTACGTAACGCTGAACCACCTGATTATGAAACTGCAAAAGGTGTTTTTGAGAAATTATTTTTCTCAGACGCTCGTTATGACTTAGGTGAAGTAGGTCGTTATAGAATGAATAAAAAGTTGAATATCGATAACTCGGAAGAGTCTCGTGTTTTGACTAAAAATGATATTCTTTCAATCATCAAGTACTTGATCGAATTGATCAACTCTAAAGCGGATGTGGATGATATTGACCACTTGTCAAATCGTCGTGTTCGTACGGTAGGTGAGCAATTGTACGCTCAATTTGGTGTTGGTTTGGCTCGTATGGCCCGTACTATTCGTGAGCGTATGAACGTTCGTGATAACGAGGTATTTACTCCGATTGACTTGATCAACGCGAAGACTTTGTCTTCCGTGATTAATTCATTCTTCGGAACCAACCAGTTGTCTCAATTTATGGATCAGACCAACCCGCTTTCTGAGGTAACTCACAAGCGTCGTTTGTCTGCACTAGGACCAGGTGGACTTTCTCGTGAAAGAGCAGGTTTTGAGGTACGTGACGTTCACTATACGCACTACGGTCGTTTGTGTACGATTGAAACACCCGAAGGACCGAACATTGGTTTGATTTCATCTTTGTGTGTATTCGCGAAAGTGAACAAACTAGGTTTTATTGAAACTCCATACCGTTCGGTAGTGAATGGTAAAGTAGATACAACGACTGAACCGATTTATTTATCTGCTGAAGAAGAAGATGAAAAAATGATCGCTCAGGCAAATGCAATCGTAGATGAAAAAGGAAACTTCCTTTCTGATTTGGTGAAAGCTCGTTTTGAAGGTGATTTCCCGGTTGTTCAACCGAAGGATCTGCATTTGATGGACGTAGGTGCTAACCAGATTGCATCGATTGCAGCATCTTCTATTCCATTCCTGGAGCATGATGATGCCAACCGTGCTTTGATGGGATCGAACATGCAGCGCCAGGCTGTTCCGTTGTTGAAACCACAATCTCCTGTAGTTGGTACTGGAATTGAGCAATTAGTTGCCCGCGATTCCCGTGTATTGATTAACGCAGAAGGACCAGGAACAGTTGAATATGTTGATGCGAATGAAATCGTGATTCGTTACGATTGGTCTGCGGATGACAAATTAGTAAGCTTTGATAGTGAAGTAACTCGGTACTCATTAACTAAATTCCAGAAAACAAACCAAAGTACAACAATCAACTTGAAGCCGATTGTTCGTAAAGGGGACCGAATTGAGAAAGGACAGGTTCTTTGCGAAGGATATGCTACACAAGGTGGAGAGTTGGCATTGGGACAAAACCTGAAAGTTGCGTTCATGCCTTGGAAAGGGTATAACTTTGAGGATGCGATCGTGATTTCTGAAAGAGTTGTTCGTGACGATATCTTTACATCGATTCATATTGACGAATACTCATTAGAGGTTCGTGATACAAAACGTGGAATGGAAGAATTAACTTCCGATATTCCGAACGTTTCTGAAGAAGCAACAAAAGATTTGGATGAGAACGGTTTGATCCGCATTGGTGCTGAGATCAAAGAAGGTGATATCCTGATCGGTAAAATTACTCCGAAAGGTGAAACGGATCCTTCTCCGGAAGAGAAGTTATTACGTGCAATCTTCGGTGATAAAGCAGGTGATGTGAAAGATGCTTCATTGAAGGCAGGTCCATCTCTTCGCGGAGTTGTTATCCAGAAAAAATTGTTCTCTCGCGCAATTAAAGATCGTAAATCAAAAGCTCAGGACAAACCGGTATTGGAAGTTCTGGATACAGAGTACGACAAAGATTACGCTGAATTGAAAGAAAAATTAGCTGATAAATTGATGACCGTTTTAGGTGAAAATAAATCAGCTGGTGTATTCAACAATTTTAAGGAAGAGATCATTAAAAAAGGAACGAAGTTCACACACAAAAATTTATTGGTGATCGATTATACAATCGTGAATCCTACAAATTGGACAGCTGACTCACACGTAAATGCATTGGTTAGTCGTTTGTTACACAACTTTACGATTAAGGCAAATGATTTATTGGGAATTTACAAACGTAAAAAATTCCATATTTCAGTTGGAGATGAACTGCCTGCTGGTATCGTGAAAATGGCGAAAGTATATGTTGCTCAGAAACGTAAGTTGAAAGTGGGTGATAAAATGGCTGGTCGTCACGGTAACAAAGGTATCGTTGCAAATATTGTTCGTGCTGAAGACATGCCGTTCTTAGAAGATGGGACACCGGTAGATATCGTATTGAATCCATTGGGTGTACCTTCCCGTATGAACTTAGGTCAGATTTACGAGACAGTTCTTGGTTGGGCCGGAGAAAAATTGGGTGTGAAATTCGCTACTCCGATTTTTGATGGTGCTAAACCGGAAGAGATCAATGAATGGACAGATAAAGCAGGAGTTCCACGTTCAGGTAAAACTTACTTGTATGATGGAGGAACCGGAGATCGTTTCCACCAACCGGCAACAGTAGGTGTAATTTACATGCTGAAATTATCTCACATGGTTGATGACAAAATGCATGCTCGTTCAATCGGACCATACTCATTAATTACACAACAGCCATTGGGTGGTAAAGCTCAATTCGGAGGTCAGCGTTTTGGTGAGATGGAGGTTTGGGCATTGGAAGCATTTGGTGCGGCTAATATCCTACAGGAAATCTTGACAGTTAAATCCGATGACGTGATGGGTCGTGCGAAAGCATACGAAGCGATCGTTAAAGGTGATAATATTCCGGAGCCGGGTATCCCTGAATCATTCAACGTATTGTTGCATGAATTGAGAGGTCTTGGATTGAATATTTCAATGGATTAAGATCAAGACGTTATTAGGAAACAAATTGTCAAATTGAATTAAAGAAAGTTATAACATGGCTTACAGAAAAGAAACACCGAAAAAACAAAGTAGCTTTAACAAGATTACGATCTCGTTGGCTTCTCCTGAGGTGATCCGTGATCAGTCAAGCGGAGAAGTGCTCAAGCCTGAGACAATTAACTATCGTACATACAAGCCGGAAAGAGATGGATTGTTCTGTGAACGCATCTTCGGACCGGTAAAAGATTACGAATGTCATTGTGGTAAGTACAAACGTATCCGATACAAAGGAATTGTTTGTGACCGTTGTGGTGTTGAGGTTACTGAGAAAAAAGTACGTCGTGAGCGTATGGGGCATATCTCTTTGGTTGTTCCGGTAGCACACATTTGGTATTTCCGTTCATTGCCGAATAAAATCGGTTATTTATTGGGATTGCCGACCAAGAAATTGGATCAAATCATTTATTATGAGCGTTACGTAGTTATTCAACCGGGTATCGCTTCCGGATTGGATGGCGCAACTTTAAATGAAAAAGATTTCTTCACAGAAGAAGAGTATTTAGATATTTTAGATACACTTCCACGTGAGAATCAATACCTGGAAGATACGGATCCAAACAAATTCATCGCTAAGATGGGTGCTGAGGCTTTGTATGACTTGCTACGCAAGTTAAATTTAGAAGATTTATCTTACAGATTACGTCACCAGGCAAATACGGAAACTTCAGTTCAACGTAAGCATGAAGCTTTAAAAAGACTTCAGGTAGTTGAGGCAATGCGCGATTCTCAAAAACGTATTGACAACCGTCCTGAGTGGATGATCGTGAAAGTTGTTCCGGTTATTCCACCTGAATTGCGTCCGTTGGTTCCATTGGATGGTGGACGTTTCGCAACATCGGATTTAAATGACCTTTACCGTCGTGTAATTATCCGTAACAACCGTTTGAAGCGTTTGATCGAGATCAAAGCTCCGGAAGTTATCTTGCGTAATGAAAAGCGTATGTTGCAGGAGGCTGTTGACTCTTTGTTTGACAACTCTCGTAAAGCATCTGCTGTTAAAACAGAATCAAATCGTCCGTTGAAATCCCTTTCCGATTCATTGAAAGGTAAACAAGGACGTTTCCGTCAAAACTTATTGGGTAAACGTGTTGATTACTCTGCACGTTCGGTAATTGTTGTTGGACCGGATTTGAAATTGCACGAGTGTGGTTTGCCAAAAGACATGGCTGCTGAGCTATACAAACCGTTCATTATTCGTAAGATGATCGAACGTGGTATTGTGAAAACAGTTAAATCTGCAAAGAAAATTGTTGACCGCAAAGAGCCTGTTGTTTGGGATATCTTAGAAAACGTATTGAAAGGACATCCGGTGTTATTAAACCGTGCTCCTACACTTCACCGTTTGGGTATTCAGGCATTTCAACCGAAATTGATCGAAGGAAAAGCGATTCGTTTGCACCCGTTGGTAACAACAGCATTCAACGCCGATTTCGATGGTGACCAGATGGCGGTTCACTTACCATTAGGTAATGCTGCAATTTTGGAAGCACAATTATTGATGCTTGCTTCTCACAACATTTTGAACCCTGCGAACGGTGCACCAATTGCGGTACCTTCTCAGGATATGGTCTTGGGTCTTTACTACATCACGAAGATGCGTACAAGTACTCCTGAGCATAAGGTTAAAGGTGAAGGAAGTATTTTCTATTCTCCGGAAGAAGTAATTATCGCGAATAACGAAGGTAAATTGGATTTACATGCTCCAATCAAAGTAAAATCATACGATTTGAATGAGGAAGGTGTGCCAACTTTAATGATGATCGATACCACTTGCGGACGTGTACTTTTCAATGAAGTAGTTCCAAGGGAAGTTGGTTTCATCAATGACGTATTGACGAAAAAAGCACTTCGTGATATCATCGGACACGTATTGAAAGTATGTGGAACGGCTAAAACAGCTAAGTTCCTGGATGATATTAAGGAATTAGGATACGGTATGGCATTCCGAGGTGGATTATCATTCAACCTGGATCATATCATTATCCCGAAAGAAAAAGAAATTTTGGTTGCGAAAGCAGAAACAGAAGTGAAAGAGGTAATGGCCAACTATAACATGGGTCTTATCACCAATAACGAACGTTATAACCAAATTATTGATATCTGGACACATACCAATATCCGTTTGACTAACACTTTGATGGATCAATTGAAGAATGACGACCAAGGATTTAACTCCATCTACATGATGTTTGATTCCGGGGCGCGTGGTTCGAAAGAGCAGATTCGTCAGTTGTCCGGTATGCGTGGTTTGATGGCGAAACCTCAAAAATCAGGGGCTTCTGCACAGGAAATTATCGAAAATCCGATTCTTTCCAACTTTAAGGAAGGTCTTTCGATTTTGGAATACTTTATCTCCACTCACGGTGCACGTAAAGGTTTGGCCGATACAGCATTGAAAACGGCGGATGCGGGTTACCTGACTCGTCGTTTGGTGGATGTTGCACAAGATGTTGTTATTAACGCAATGGATTGTGGAACATTGAGAGGTTTGGTTGCGACTTCATTGAAGAAAAATGATGAGATCGTTGAGCCTTTGATCGACCGTATTTTAGGAAGAACATCTGTTCATGATATCTTCAACCCGGAAACAGAACAATTGATTGTTGAGGCAGGAGAATTGATCACCGAAACGGTTGCTGATGAAATCGAGAAAGCAGGTATTGAAGAAGTTGAGATCCGTTCGGTATTGACTTGTGAAATGCGTCGCGGAGTTTGTTCTAAATGTTACGGACGCAACTTGGCAACTCACCGTCCTGCACAGGATGGAGATGCTGTTGGTGTAGTTGCTGCTCAATCAATTGGTGAGCCGGGAACACAGTTAACATTGCGTACATTCCACGTTGGGGGTACTGCATCGAACATTGCGGATGAATCCGATTTGAAAGCAAAATCTGCCGGTAGATTGGAAATCGACGAATTGCGTACAATTACACGTAAGGGTGCAGATGGTGAAACGAAAACAATCGTTGTCGGACGTTCAGCTGAATTGAAAATTACTGATCCGAAAACAGGAGTTGCGTTGATGACTTCGAATATTCCTTATGGAGCGGAAATGTTGGTTGAAAATAACATTACCGTTAAGAAAGGTGATATCATCTGTAAATGGGACCAGTATAACGCGGTGATCATTTCTGAGGTATCAGGAAAAGTATTATTTGAAAATATTATTGATGGTGTTACTTACCGTGAGGAAGTCGATGAGCAAACAGGATTTACTGAAAAAGTGATCATCGAATCTCGTGATAAGAAGAAAAACCCTGCGATTCATATTATTGACCCTAAAACGAAAGAAGTATTGCGTGAATACAACATTCCTGTTGATTCCCATATTTCAGTAAGTGAAGGAGACAAAGTAGAAGAAGGTGTGATCTTGGTTAAAATCCCTCGTGTTGCTGGTAAGACAGGGGATATCACCGGAGGTCTTCCTCGTGTAACGGAATTATTCGAAGCACGTAACCCTTCTAACCCTGCAGTGGTTTCCGAAATTGATGGTATTGTTGAATTTGGAAAAATTAAACGTGGTAACCGTGAAATTCAGGTAACTTCCAAAGTAGGTGATGTTCGCAAATATTTGGTTCCGCTTTCGAAACACATCCTGGTACAGGAGAATGATTTCACTCGTGCGGGACAACCGCTATCTGATGGTGCTATTACACCAAACGATATCTTAAATATCCAGGGTCCGACGAAAGTACAAGAGTACATCGTAAATGAAATTCAGGAGGTTTACCGCTTACAAGGGGTAAAAATCAACGATAAGCATTTCGAAGTAATTGTTCGTCAGATGATGTTGAAAGTTGAGATCGTGGATGCCGGAGATACCCGTTTCTTGGAAGGACAATCTGTTCACAAAGCAGACTTCATGGAAGAGAACGATTCTATCTATGGAATGAAGGTTGTTGTTGACGCCGGAGAATCTACAACGCTTAAAGCAGGCCAGATTGTTTCTGCACGTAAATTACGTGACGAGAATTCACAATTGAAACGTGCTGATAAGCAATTAGTAGAATCGCGAGATGCAGTTCCTGCAACTTCAACACCGTTATTACAAGGTATTACCCGCGCTTCATTGCAGACACAATCATTCATCTCAGCTGCTTCCTTCCAGGAAACAACGAAAGTATTGAATGAAGCTGCAATCTCCGGAAAAGAAGACCATTTATTAGGTTTGAAAGAAAACGTAATTGTTGGTCACTTGATTCCGGCTGGTACAGGTGTGCGTCGCTTCCAAAAAGTACTTGTTGCAAACAAGGAAGAATTAGATGCAATTTCTTAAGATATAATTATCAAAAAATAGAATCCCTCTCAACTCAGTTGAGGGGGATTTTTATTTAAAACGAAATATAGTGCAGCTTTTTGATTCCAAGAGAAAGGTTGAAATGAGAAATATAGCCATCAAGTGGAATCTGGCAAAGAATATTGAAACAAGAATCCCCGAATTATTTTGTAGTTCGGGATTTTTTATTGATTGAATTTATTCTGTCGATTTTGC